>UQNB01000034.1 GCA_900542235.1 uncultured Collinsella sp. | reverse complement strand
CACCATTGTCGGCCTAATCCGCGGTCTTTCATGCAGCAGGGGCTCTCAATGTTTTATGTCCTGCTCATATCGTCTGTGCCGGCACTTTGGGACACTCCTTGTTAGGAGAGTGATGCAAGGGGCTCGTCCTTTACTTTACCGAGATAAAGTGAACGTGCAGATTCGCAACCCACTCGCAACTGTTCTATGGCACGATATTGAATGAATGTATGCTATGCGCCCGAGCCTTTCGGGCAGAGTGGGAGACAGTATGGTCAAGCTGTACGAGGACGGCATCTACCTGCGCGGCGGCAGCGAGGTTGTGCCTGCGGCCGAGGCTGCCGAGCGCGGTATTACGCAGACGCCCGAGGATGCCAAGCGTGGCACCATCGCGTATTCGATCCTCCAGGCACACAATACGTCCGGAGATCCCGAGGCGCTCAAGATCCGCTTCGACGCCATGGCGAGCCACGACATCACCTTTGTCGGCATCATCCAAACGGCGCGTGCCTCGGGCATGGAGCAGTTCCCGCTGCCCTACGTGCTCACCAACTGCCATAACTCGCTGTGCGCCGTGGGCGGCACCATCAACGAGGACGACCACGTCTTTGGCCTTTCCGCTGCTAAGAAGTACGGCGGCATCTTCGTTCCGCCCCATATTGCGGTCATCCACTCCTTTATGCGTGAGAACTTCGCCGGCTGCGGCAAGATGATCCTGGGCTCCGACTCGCACACCCGCTATGGCGCCCTGGGCACCATGGCCGTGGGCGAGGGCGGTGGCGAGCTGGCAAAGCAGCTGCTGCGCGACACCTACGATGTCGCCTATCCCGGCGTCGTTGCCATCTACCTCACGGGCGCCCCGCGCCCCGGCGTCGGCCCGCACGATGTAGCACTCGCCATCATCCGCGCCGTCTTTGCCAAGGGCTACGTCAAGAACAAGGTCATGGAGTTCGTGGGCCCCGGCATCGCGAGCATGACGACCGACTACCGCAACGGCGTCGACGTCATGACCACCGAGACCACTTGCCTGTCGAGCATCTGGGCCACCGACGAGGACACGCACGCGTTTCTGACCATGCACGGCCGCGGCGACGACTACCGCGAGCTCAAGCCCGCCGATGTCGCCTACTACGACGGCTGCGTTGAGGTCGACCTGTCGAGCATCAAGCCTATGATCGCGCTGCCGTTCCATCCTTCCAACGGCTTTGAGATCGACGAGCTCAACGAGAACCTCGAGGACATTCTGCATGAGGTCGAGCTCGAGGCCGCCAAGATCGGCGAGGGCAAGACGCACTTTAGCCTGCTCGACAAGATCGTCGACGGCAAGCTGCACGTGCAGCAGGGCGTTATCGCCGGCTGCTCGGGCGGCAACTACGACTCCGTAGTCCAGGCTGCCCGCGTGCTCAAGGGCGCCAACACCGGCTGCGGCGAGTTCTCGCTGTCGGTCTATCCCACAAGCCAGCCCGTGGCGCTCGAGCTTACACGCCGTGGCTACATCTACGACCTTATGGAGGCCGGCGCGATCGTGCGCACGGCGTTCTGCGGCCCGTGCTTTGGCGCCGGCGACACGCCTGCCAACAACGGCCTGTCCATCCGCCACACCACGCGCAATTTCCCCAACCGCGAGGGTTCCAAGCCGGGTAATGGCCAGCTGAGCGCCGTGGCCCTGATGGATGCCCGCTCCATTGCGGCGACGGCTGCCAACGGCGGCGTCCTGACGCCGGCGACCGACCTGCCCGAGGAGACTTGGGACGAGGCCTGCGAGTACACCTTTGACGACGCACCGTACAAAAAGCGCGTGTACTGGGGCTTTGGCAAGGCGGAGCCTGCCGACGAGCTGGTCGAAGGCCCCAACATCAAGCCGTGGCCCGCGATGGAGCCCCTCGGCGACGATATCCTGCTCAAGGTGTGCTCCAAGATCATGGACCCGGTCACCACGACCGACGAGCTCATTCCTTCGGGCGAGACGAGCTCCTTCCGCTCCAACCCGCTGGGTCTGGCCGAGTTTACGCTGAGCCGCCGCGACCCGGCCTACGTGGGTCGTTCCAAGGAGGTCGATGCCGTGGAGAAGCGTCGCGTTGCCGGCGAGGCCGCGGGCGACCTGGCGGCGCTCGATGCCGAGCTTGCCGGTGTGTTTGAGGCGCTGGCCGGCGCGGGTGTCGCGGCCGACGCCAAGGCGACCGAGTACGGCTCGATGCTCTATGCCAAGAAGCCCGGTGACGGTTCTGCCCGCGAGCAGGCCGCGAGCTGCCAGCGCGTAATTGGCGGCCTGGCCAACATCGTCCACGAGTACGCCACCAAGCGCTATCGCTCCAACGTGATGAACTGGGGCATGGTGCCCTTCCAGATGGAGGCCGAGCCCAACTTCGAGGTGGGCGACTATGTCTTCGTGCCGGGGATTCGCGCTGCGCTCGATGACGACCTAAAGGACATCGCCGCCTACGTGGTGCGTGCCGACGGTGCGGTTGAGCAGATCGAGCTCTACATTGCCGATATGACGGCAGAGGAGCGTGCCATCGTCAAGGCTGGCTGCCTGATCAACTACAACAAGTTCAAGGCCGCTGCCGAGTAACGTTGCTGTACGCCCCGGACACACCTTTCCCTCGTGCTCACGCGCTTCGCGAGGGTCGCCCGAGGGAAAGGTGTGTCTGGGGCTACCGCGACGTTCTCGTTGGGTCTTGAGGGACGCTGATAAATAGACTTGTTTGATGCCGCCTCTGTTATCGGGGCGGCTTCTTTTTGTCGAAAACCACCATGAAGGGGACAGGCACCTTTGTGGTGGTGGGGACGAGCTCGATGCTGTTGTGATCGTTGAGCGGCATGTTAATGGGCGGCTCTACAGAATTTCATCTGGGCTGGCGGGTTTGGTTGTTTTGGGGATGCCGAGTTTGGATGACGCGAAATCGTCAACATTGTCCTTAATTCCGTCTTTGGTGTAGACAGTGACCATATAGGTGCTGTGTCCGAATTCGCCCTTGTCGCGTGTTGCCCAGGCATCCCAGTAGGCGGCCCCGTTTCGCCCTTTGATTTTTCCGACACGGCGGAGTTCTGTTCGCTTTAATTTCTGGTTGCTATAGATGGTTCGACCGGCCTCCTCGGTGAGCCCGCACTGTCCAAGCATCTTGTCGAGGACTTGGTTCATGTGGCGCTCATCGGTGTTTGGTGCGTAGTCGTAGGCGAGGGTGATGAAGTCGAGTGGCTGGTCGTCGATTAGATAGTTTAGCGTCTGAGGTCCAAGGCAGAAATAGGGGGAGCATCCGTCGATCTGACCGAGCAGTGGCAACTTTGACTGCCAACTTCCGGTGGGAATTCCATCTTCGTAAAACACGCCGCGACAGATAAAGGAGAGCGAGGTGGCACGCGAGCCGGCGTCGATCATCCCGCAAAGATCGAAGGGCGAGGCGATACCAAAAGAAAAGGGCGTGATGACGATAAGGAAGAGCATCACGATGGGTGTGGCGAGAATGGCGATGACGTTGCGACCGGTGGAATGAGACGGCTTCATATGCGCTCCTCGAGACAAAGAGCTGTTGAGGATAGGCAGAAATGGATATGTTCAGAGAACAATTCAAGTTTAATCTCATGGCGTGAGATGGTCGACCGTTAGCGTCGAAAACCACCACGAAGGGGACAGGCACCTTTGTGGTGGTGGGGTGCGAGCAGCTTCTTTTGGTAATAGTGCTGGCTGGCGATATTATTAGTACAGATGGCGAAGGCTTGCATTGTGAGGTGCTTTGCTGTGAGAAGTCCTGCCCGTATTGGGTTGATTGTTTTGGCGCTTGCGATCACCGTGGTTGGCATGGGCGCTGTCGGCATGGCGTTTCTACCTGCTGCGGTGACGGAGCCGTTGGTCAAGCCTGTGGCTCAATCTGTCGAACTTCTGACCGGCGACGACAAGCCCGAGACCATTACCGTTGATTTTGATGAGCAGCCGGCTGTGCTGGGTATTAGCAATTATCCGAGTATTCAGCTTGGGGCCATGCGCTATACCACGGATACAAGCCTGATCGATAGGGCGTCCGAGCTACTCAAGGGCAAAACATTTAAGCGTTGGTACGGATATGCGTCCTATCGGGCAAAAGCGAACGACATGGTTGGCGGATGTCACTCTTCCATCGAGCTGGACACTGCAAACGGCGCAAAGTTATGTGATGTCTCGTACGATCCGGGTTACGAGGGCAATGAGGGTCCGGGTATTTACATCATGGCCGGCGATGCAGCCTATGTCATGGAGGGCGACCAGGCCGAGCTCAACGATTTTATGGGTCAGTGTATCCAAGATGCCTATAAACAGACCTGCTTGCCTGACCCGCAGACTGCACGCGATAGTGGGTCTGCCCGTACATGGCTGTTCGAGGATGAGATGCCCTGGACCGTCGAATCGGGAAGTACGGGTTCGGCGAAGGAGTAGAGACCGCGACTACCACAAAGGTACCCGTCCCCTTTGTAGTAGTTCTCGGTTTGTCTCGATCTGTAACATCTTGGCCGCTAAAAGTGGGCCTGGTGTTACAGATTTAGATTTTCGATTCGGGTGTCTTCTGTTTGTCTCAATCTGTAACAGATAGGGCCCTATTTGCCGAGTAGTTGTTACAGATTTAGATAAACGGGCGCCGCTGAGCATTTCATCTCGATCTGTAACATCTAGGATTAAAAATGGCTGCTAGATGTTACAGATCGAGATGGTAGTGCGCCTGGGCAGCGGCAGGCTGACACCTCAGTACCCTATCCATCGATCACTCATAAAATCTTATATATAGAGACTTAGATTTGTGTATAAGATCGCACAAAGCTGGCAACAATACTTCTCGAACAACGTGAAGCCGCCCCGTAGGGCGGCCGCCCCAAGAGAGGTGATTCCATGAGAATCGATAAGCTAGCTATGACGTCGCGCGAGGCGCTGCAGACCGCCATGAGCACGGCTGCCGATGCGCAGGCCGGCGCGGTGGAGCCGATTCACCTGCTGTCTGCCCTGCTCGGTGCCGGCGAGCGCAATATCTCCGTGATTATCGAGCGCATCGGTGCCGACCCAGCTCAGCTCGCACGCTCCACACAGGACGCCATCGACCACGCGCCCAAGGTTTCGGGCGAGGGGCAGCAGATGGGCCTGTCCAACGAGCTCGTTCGCGTCATCGAGAAGGCCGAGAAGAAGGCCACCAAGATGGGCGACAGCTTTGTGGTGACCGAGCATCTGCTGATGGCGCTTGCCGAGGACAAGGGCGAGGCGGGCCGCGTGCTGCGCGACGCCGGTGTTACCAAGGAGCGTATCGAGCAGGTCTACGAGGAGCTGCGTGGCGATGACCGCGTGACGTCTGCCGAGGACAAGACCCAGTTTGAGGCGCTGGAACAGTACGGCCGCAATATCTGCGACCTTGCCCGCGCCGGCAAGCTCGACCCGGTCATTGGCCGTACCGACGAGATCCGTCGCACCATTCAGGTCCTGTCCCGCCGCACCAAGAACAACCCCGTGCTCATCGGCGAGCCGGGTGTCGGCAAGACGGCCATCGTCGAGGGCATCGCCCAGCGTATCGTGGCCGGCGACGTGCCGAGTACCCTGCGCGACCGCGACCTTATCGAGCTCGACATGAGCGCGCTGGTCGCCGGCGCTAAGTACCGCGGCGAGTTCGAGGACCGCTTGAAGGCTGTGCTCAAGGAGGTACAGAAGTCCGAAGGCAAGGTCATCCTGTTCATCGATGAGCTCCACACCATCGTGGGCGCGGGCGCCACCGAGGGCTCCATGGACGCCGGCAACATCCTGAAGCCGGCGCTCGCTCGTGGCGACTTGCACGCAATCGGCGCGACTACGCTCGACGAGTATCGCAAGTACATCGAGAAGGACGCGGCACTCGCCCGTCGTTTCCAGACCGTGATGGTCTCCGAGCCCACCGTCGAGGACACCATCTCGATCCTGCGTGGCCTCAAGGAGAAGTACGAGATCTTCCACGGCGTGCACATCACCGATAGCGCGCTCGTGGCTGCCGCCGACCTCTCCGATCGCTACATCGCCGACCGCTTCCTGCCCGACAAGGCCATCGACCTGGTCGATGAGGCGGCAAGCCGCCTGCGCATGGAGCTCGACAGCATGCCGGTCGAGATCGACGCCACCACGCGTCAGCTCACTCAGCTGCAGATTGAGGAACAGGCGCTCATGAAGGAGACCGACGACGCCTCCAAGGAGCGTCTGGAGGCCCTGCGCCAAGAGATTGCCGAGGTCCAGGAAAAGCTTAACGTGCAAAAGGCCGGCTGGCTCAACCAGAAGAACGCCATCGACCACGTGCAGGAGCTTAAGGGGCAGCTCGACGAGGCCAGAAGCGAAGAGGAGCGCGCGACGCGCAACGGCGATCTGGGCCGTGCGTCCGAGCTACGCTATTCCGTGATCCCGGGCCTGCAGCAGCAGATTCAGGATTCCGAGGCTGCGCTCGAGGCACAAAAGCAGCAGGACGGCGAAGGCCTCAACGAACAGGTGACCTCCGACGAGATCGCCGAGGTCGTGAGCGCCTGGACCGGTGTGCCCGTGTCCAAGATGATGCAGGGCGAGCTCGACAAGTTGAAGGGCTTGGAGGGCGAGCTGCATAAGCGCGTTATCGGTCAGGACGAGGCCGTCTCCGCTGTAGCCGCGGCCGTGCGTCGCAGCCGTGCGGGTCTCTCCGACCCAGACAAGCCCATCGGCAGCTTCTTCTTCCTGGGCCCCACCGGCGTAGGCAAGACCGAGCTCGCCAAGGCGCTGGCCGAGTGCCTGTTCGATGACGAGCGCGCGCTCGTGCGTATCGACATGTCCGAGTATATGGAGAAGTTCAGCGTCCAGCGTCTGATCGGTGCGCCCCCGGGATACGTGGGCTATGACGAGGGCGGCCAGCTCACCGAGGCCGTGCGCCGTCGTCCCTACTCCGTGATCTTGCTCGACGAGATGGAGAAGGCTCATCCGGATGTCTTTAACGTGCTGCTGCAGGTGCTCGACGACGGCCGTTTGACCGACGGTCAGGGTCGCCAAGTGTCCTTCAAGAACACGATTATCATCATGACGTCCAACGTGGGCTCCAAGGCTATCGCCGATCTGTCCGGCAAGGACGAGGAGGAGATGCGCCATCAGGTTGACGGGGCCATGGCTCAAACCTTCCGCCCCGAGTTCCTCAACCGTATCGACGATATCGTGGTGTTCCATCCGCTCGGCATGGCGCAGATCGAGAAGATCGTCGACATCCAGCTCGCCGACGTCCGCGCGCGTCTGGCCAAGGAGCGCATGACGCTTGCCATCACCCCGGCGGCCAAGCAGATGCTCGCCGTGGGCGGCCTGGACCCGGTCTTTGGCGCCCGTCCGCTCAAGCGTCTGGTTCAGCGCGAGGTCGTGGATGCCATCGCCGCCGCTATCATCGACGGCACGGTGCGCGAGGGCGATCAGGTGACAGTCGATGTCGACAAGGACGGCGGCTTTACCGTCGTGTGCGATAACACGCCGGCGGCCACCTACGAGGTCCCCGACGCCGAGTAGATTTTTGGGATATGCCTTAAAATCTACCAGCCGTCTCTAAACGCCAAGGGCGGCGGATCCATTGGGTCCGCCGCCCTTTTTCGTGCGACAATCGATGATGCCGAACGGATGCGATGTAAGGAGCTATGCAGATGAAAGACGAGATCAAGACAAGCGCGCCGGCGCCCAGGCCCACGTCCAAGCCGGCACCCAAGCCGCGCGACCCCTACATCCGTGCCGAGAACGAGGACGATGACGGCTACGATCCCTACAGCGATCGCCGCCCCGAGCGCGAGCCCCTCTTCGAAGCTGACCCCTGGCGTTAAGTAGCTCATTTGGGACGGGGCTTTTTTAGCTACTTTGTTTTCGGCTAGAGGCGTTCATGCCTGCCCCCCTCGGCCGCTCGATATCCTCCGGGAGGGGCCACTAATAGAAAACTTGCTTATCCATTAATCAAGATACGCACAATCTTGCTCTCCTGCTAATCAAGAATCGTTATAATCTTGATTAGCAGGAGAGCAAGATTGGAGAATTATGGCATTCAACGACTTGGTGGCTCAAAAAATAAAGGACTTTGAGCAACAGGGGATTCCGCAGGTCTTTGAGCGCGACCTTGATCTGGGCAACCCGCAGGAGCCAAAGCGCGACAACATCGTATATGTGATTGTGGGCGCCCGTCGTTGTGGAAAGACGTATCGCCTGTATCAGGAGATGCGGCGGCTTCAGGGCCAAGGCGTCGAGCTTGACCGGATGCTATATTTCAATTTTGAGGATGAGCGCTTGCGTCCGTATGAGCCATCGCTACTAGCGGACGTGCTCGATACATTCTATGCACTATATCCTGCTGCTCGAGGCGAGGGCGCCTACCTTTTCTTTGACGAGATCCAGGAAATACCCGAATGGGGTGCGTTTCTGCGACGCGTGGTCGATACGGAGAAGGCGACCGTTTACGTGACGGGATCTTCTTCTAAGATGCTGTCCTCAGAACTTAAGAGCGAGTTCAGGGGCCGTTCTCTTGTGCGAGAGCTTTTTCCGTTGAGTTTTTCGGAATACGTCCGATATAAGACGGGGGGCGTTCCTGAGTCGAACGCGCCCTTCTCCTCAAGCGCTGCAGCGTTGCTCCGACACCATCTGGTCGGATATCTCGAGCGAGGGGGATTCATCGCGACACTTGAGCAGACGCCCGCAGACGCGATTCAGCTGCTACAGGAATATGCGTCGCGAACGGTCGCTATGGACGTTGTGGAGCGTTACGACGTCAAGAGCCCTCGTTTGGCCTCACTGTTTCTGACGCGGTGTATGGCATCTTCGGGACGAGAGCTGTCGGTGAACAAGGTGTACAACGAGTTCAAGAGCAGGCAGATACCCGTCAGTCGTAATTCGCTCAGCGACTTACTTGAGTATTACGAGGACGCCTACCTGCTGTTTTCTGTGCCGGAGTTTACGCGTTCACTTGCAAATAATACGCGGTCTGCGTCTAAAGTCTACGCTGTCGATCCTGCGATGTTTGGAGCATTCTCTCCCGCATCGGCATTGGACCAGGGCCAGAGGCTCGAGACTGCGGTGTTCAATGCGCTCAGAAGAAGGACTCCTGCGGTGCGGGTCGGTTCGGTCTGCCGCCTACTGGTCAAGGAGAAGAATAAAAGCCATGAGGTTGACTTTGTGGCTGGGGATGCACTTCTCATGCAGGCTTATAGCCTGACTCAGGTGAGTGTGGATATGGCAAGCGAGAAAACGCGCGAACGCGAAATTGCAGCCCTCGATGCCTCGATGGCCCAGTTTGATCTTGGCGAGTCGGTAATCGTTACTATGGATGAACAGGCCGATATTCCATGTGAACACGGTGTGGTACACGCTGTGCCCGCATGGAAGTGGCTCCTTGCCTAATCATCTACGGATCTGTGGGGCCAGGACCTCCTGGCCCCTTCATCACGGTTGGGGAGTACCATGATGCGCCCGGCTAGTCCTGGGCCTTGATGCTCGGCAGCAGAATCTGGGCGATGTAGTCGCATTCGAGCTTGGTGGCAGCGTCGGCCTTGCCGTCTTTGCCGACCAGCACGCTCTTGATCTGGCTGTAGGTGTAGCGGTTGCCGGTCGTAAGCTCGACAAGCTCAATGGCTGTGTCCATGGGATAGGTCGACACGGGGTTCTGCGTGCGCCCGTTGATGGTCTGGGGCACCACGTACGGATAGACGGGGCCGCTGGCGTAGACGGTATAACCGTTGCCTAGATTGGCCGCACCCAAAACCGTATCGCCCTCATCGGGCGTAAAGCTCTCGCCCTCGCGCACCGCGACGAGCGTCACAATCGGCGTATCGCTGTCGCCGGCAAGATAGATGCATAGCGTGCTGCCATTTTGCCAAGTCTCGACCTTGCCGTACCATTCGACGGGGATATCGAGCTGGTAGAGGTCGGTTGCCTTGTGACGGGCGTCGGCATCACGGGCTGCCTGTGCCTTTTGCGCGCTCAGGGCATTGACGGCGGCGTCGCGCCGCGCGGTTGCCGCCTGCTGGAGCACCTTGGCGGTGGCGGCGGAGCTCGCGCCTCCCTCCTCGGCATATTTGGCGGCGGCATCGATCTGGTCGTCGGTTACCGTGTCGGCCGAAGGCACCTTGAGCTTAAAGGCGGCCTGGCTGCTTAGGTCCTGTCCGTCGCTCTTGATCGTGACCTGCGCCTTGGTGGTCGGCACGGTATAGACGGTGCCGTCGGACGCGATGGGGGAGGCAGCGATGGAGAGCGTGTAATCGCCGGGCAGCAGTTTGATGCCGCGGCCGTGCTCGTCAACGTAGAGCGTTTCGCTCACAGAAGAGCCGTCGGAGTCCTGGCCACTCACCTGCACGGGGATCTTTGAGCCGGTGGAGCAGTCGAGTCCCGCGGCATGCACGCCAATCTGCACCGACATCATCGTGTGCGCACTGGCGGCGACAGCGGCAGCCTGCTCTTGCTGATATCCGTTCCAGGCAGCATAGCCTGCGCCGCCGGCGACGAGCGCGACGGCCACAACGCCGGCAACCATCAGGTTGCGGCGCTTGGGCGGCATCTTACGATGACGAGCCTCGGCTTCGCGTGCCGAAGGAACGGACGGTAGGGGAATATCGCCCATGGCGATGGTCTCGTCCACGGCAGGCGCAGAGCCTAAGCCAGGGAGCTCGCGGGTCAGCGAATCTTCGGCCGGCAAGTTGTCGAGCAAGATGGTTTCCTCGCTCGTGTCGGATTCGGGCTGGTTGCCGGCCTCGCTTTCGGTGTCTTCGTGACCTGCCTCGTCTTCGGTGGGCGCGGCGCCATCGTCTTTTGCATCCTGATCATCGGACTGCGCCTCGGCTTCCGGCTCATCCTGCACGTCAGCGCCCGAATCGTCAAACGCAATCTCATCGAGTGAAATCCGGTCTAAGCTCTCCAAGGCCTCAGCGCAAGCTTCTGCATCTTGGGCCGCATCCTCTTGGCCCATCGTTTCATCTTTCATACATCCCCCAAGCTCAATATCGGGACAACAATGTACCCAAAAACAGGGTCATATAGAGCTGTCAGGCAATTGGAAATCTGATTTTATCTGTGCGAGAGGTTTTGAATATGTGCGTGGATGCGCGCAACAGCAAAAAGCCCCCGGAAAGCGGACAAATCGCTTTCCGGGGGTATGCAATACGTTGCATTGCGCGGAGTCGGCCAGGCGACTTCACATTCAAGCGGTATGTGCACCGGGCACGTTACTCGGCGTGCGCGTAATCAACCTTGGCGCGGCGAGCGGTAGCCTTCTCCCAATCGCTGGTGCCCTCAAAGACATCCTGCTTGTAGGGATTGCGGCCGAGCTTCTTGGCGCGGTAGGCGATGTAGATGATCGCGACGACGTTGGCGACCAGTGCGGCGATCGAGACCGCGGTAGCGGCGCCGGGGTCGAGCGTGGAGTGGGTCACAAAGATGGACTCCTCCTGGAAGTACGGGAATACCTGAGCAAACATGCACCAAATAGCCAGCGTAAAGGCGCGGTTCTGGATCCAGCCGCCCTTGTTCCAGATAAAGGCGGCGACGGTGGGCGCCAGCAGCAGCGCAAAGCCGCAGAACCAGGAGTGGGTGGGCAGGCAGTTGTAGGTGTAGCAGAAGTTCCAGATGTCGTAGGCGATGATGTAGACCCAGGTCATGTCGGGCCACAGCATGTCAGTCTGATCCTCGGAGGCGTAGACGCTCCACCAACCGGTCATGCAGAAGATGTTGATGATGCCCGCGATGCCGTTGAACACGTTGTTCCAGCCGGCCAGCTGCGTAGCACCTTCGGAGGTGACCCAAGTGGACTGGCCCAGGACAAAGAAGTGATAGGCGCTCTCAAAGTCGGACACGACGGCGATCATGATGTTGATGGCGACGATCACAAACGGCCAGGCGCGGAACCAGTGTGCCTTGCCGATCTTGCCCCACTGATACTTAATGGCGATGAAGCCCCAGCAACCGGCCAACGCCGCGTAGACCTTGGCGTAGTGGAACCAGCTGTTCTGGTACACATGGGTGGGGTTGGTGAGCGCCCACTCGGCGCCCTGCGAAACGCCGATGGCGATAGCGACGCAGTAGATGGTCATGGCCAGCGGAGCCACGCCAAAGATGATTGCCGCGCCCAGCTTGGTGCGGCGGCCGACCTCGTTGAGCACGATCAGGCCAATAAAGACCATGGCCCAGCCGACCCAGTGGATAAGGGTATTGCTACCCCAAACATCGAACAGCATGCTGCTCTCCTTTCACACGCCCGCGGCCCCTCTTCCGTCGCGGGCAGTTTGGCCAAATGTCGTCAGTTCTGGGGCTTGCGCTCCGGATACTTGGCGGTATAGCCCTCGATATGGAGTGTCGAGGCGATGATTTCCTTGACTGTCTCGTCGGGCACATCGGGGTGCGTGCGGATATACATCAGCAGCCCCATGATGAGGGTGTAGAACGTCTCGTAGACATGGTCGATGCGTAGCTCGTGATGGGCGACAAAATCCACCACGGTGGTATCGCAGATATACTGCGCCACGCGCTGGACCACGTTGTGCAAAAAGCCGCCGTAGAGCGCGCCGCTGCTCGAGGTGAGCGTGCTCGGCAACTCGTGGCCGCTCACGACCAGGCGCTTAAAGAGCGGAGCAACGGTGTCGAGTGCGCCTTCGATGTCGCCAACCGTGCGGCTGGCGTTCCACTGCTCGAGCTCGGCGATAAAGCCGTCGATTGCCTCGTCCATAACGGCGGTGACGGCGGCATCCATATCGGCAAAGTAGTGGTAGAACAGCGAACGCGTGCAGCCAGCCCGCTTGGTCACGGCCGATACCGAAAGATGGGACACACCAAGCTCGGCGCTCACGGCGCGCACAGCGGCGAGGATCTCGCGACGGCGCTCGTCGCCCGTCAGGCGTTTTGCCGCGCTATCGGATGCGGGGACGGCATCGACCACAGAGATATCTGCTGCGTTGTTGCCCATGTTTTGCCGCCTTTCATCCGTTTGGGCCCGACCGTTCGCCTAACAGTCTTGAATATTGTTGACGGTTCGTCAATACTGTTTTTGACACAATGTCAACAATAGCGGGTGAACGGCATGGGGGCATGTCGAACCCGTACAAAGAGGGGCGCCGCGGTCTCGCCGGGCTGTGGCAAGAGAAGGGACGACTATGATTCTCAACGGACCGGGGATTAGCTATACCGAGCCCGATATCGGCGCGGAGTTCGTGCCGCCGATACCGGAGCATCCGCGCGAGGCCATCGTCAAACTGTGTGAGCACTGCACCAACCGCCTGCTGCACCGCGACGAGCTGCTGGGCTACGAGTACTGGTCGTTTGCCGAGGCCGCAACCGACGAGCAGGCCGAAGTGCTCTGCAAGATGAAGATGCGCCGTCCCTATACGCTGCCCGAGATGGTCAAGCTCACCGGCATGCCCGAGGCCGATATCGAAAAAATGCTCGACGACATGAGCTACACGGGTCTGCTCGAGTACAACTGGGAAAACCCCGAGCGCGCCAAGCAGTGGGTGCTGCCCATGCTGGTGCCGGGTTCCGCCGAGTTCCTCAACATGCGCGTGAGCCAGCTCGAGGAGCATCCGGTCTATGCCAAGTTCTTTGAGCAGGCGTCCAAGGGACCGCTGTCCAAGGCCACGCCGATGGTGCCGCCCGGCGGTGCCGGCATCGGCATGCATGTCATTCCGGTCGAGAAGGCCATCGATGCCGCGAGCATCTCGGTGCCGATCGAGCATATCGAGCATTGGCTCGACAAATACGAAGGTAAGTATGCCGCTAGCACCTGCAGCTGCCGCGCGAGCCGTCGCGTGATGGGTGAGGGCTGCGCCGACGACCCGGCAGATTGGTGCATCGCCGTGGGCGATATGGCCGACTACGTGGTCGAGACCGATCGTGGCCATTACGTGACCCGCGATGAGGTTTACGACATCTTGCGCCAGGCCGAGGACAACGGCTTTGTGCACCAGATCACCAACATTGACGGCGAGAACAAGATTTTCGCCATCTGCAACTGCAACGTTAACGTGTGCTACGCCCTGCGCACCTCGCAGCTGTTCAACACACCCAACCTGTCGCGCTCGGCCTATGTCGCCAAGGTCGAGAAGGACAAGTGCGTGGCCTGCGGTCGCTGCGTTGAGGTGTGCCCGGCTGGTGCAGCCAAGCTCGGCCAGAAGCTCTGCAGCAAAAAGGCCGGCGGACAGGTGCCCGAGTATCCGCGTCAGGAGCTGCCCGATGCCACCAAGTGGGACCACACCGAGTGGTCGCCCAACTACCGCAACGACAACCGCATCGAGACGCATGAGTCCGGCACCGCTCCCTGCAAGACGGCCTGCCCCGCGCATGTTGCCGTTCAGGGCTATTTGAAGCTCGCGGCGCAGGGTCGCTATGACGAGGCGTTGGCGCTCATCAAGCGCGAGAACCCGTTGCCCGCTATCTGCGGCCGTGTGTGCAACCGCCGCTGTGAGGATGCCTGCACCCGCGGTCGCGTGGACGAGGCCGTGGCCATCGACGAGGTCAAGAAGTTTATCGCCCAGCGCGATCTGGACGCCGCGACTCGCTATGTCCCGCCCGTGGTGACGCCGACGCGTGCCGGCGGCTTCGACCAGAAGATCGCCATCATCGGTGCCGGCCCGGCCGGTCTGTCCTGCGCTTTCTACCTGGCCGAGAAGGGCTACAAGCCCGTCGTGTTCGAGAAAAACGAGCGCCCGGGCGGCATGCTCACCTATGGCATTCCCAGCTTTAAGCTGCAGAAGGATGTTATCGAGGCCGAGGTCGAGGTTATTCGCCTGATGGGTGCCGAGTTCCGCTATGGCGTGGAAGTCGGTCGCGACGTGACGCTCGACGAGCTGCGCGCGCAGGGCTTTAAGGCCTTCTACGTTGCCATTGGCTGCCAGGGCGGCCGCCTTGCCGGCATTCCGGGCGAGGATGCCGGGGACGTGACCGTGGCCGTCGACTTCCTTCGCGAGGTTAACAGCGGCAAGATCGACGCGCTGCCCGGCCGCACCATTGTGGTGGGCGGCGGCAACGTTGCTATCGATGTCGCGCGCAACGCCTGCCGTCTGGGCTCTGAGCACGTTGAGATGTTCTGCCTGGAGAGTGAGGCCCAGATGCCCGCCAGCGAGGAGGAGCGTCGCGAGGCCATCGAGGACGGCGTGCACATCAGCTGCGGTTGGGGCCCCAAGGAGGTTCACCTGGACGAGGCCGGTCATGTGCGCGGCATCACCTTCAAGCGCTGCACGCGTGTCTTTGACGACGAGGGCCGTTTTGCGCCCGAGTACGATGAGAACGATCTGCGTCGTGTCGATGCCGACCGTGTCGTCATGTCGATTGGCCAGTCCATTGTGTGGGGCGACCTGCTGGCTGGCTCCAAGGTGGAGCTTGGCCGCGGTCAGGGTGCCCTTGCCGATCCTCAGACCTACCAGACCGCCGAGCCAGACATCTTTGTGGGCGGCGACGTCTACACCGGTCCGAGTTTTGCCATCGATGCCATCGCCGCCGGCCACGAGGCCGCCGTGTCCATCCATCGCTTTGTGCAGCCGGGGTCCACGCTCACCATCGGCCGCAACCAGCGCCGCTACACCGCGCTTGACCGCGACGATGTTGTAATTGAGAGCTACGACAACGCGAGCCGCGAGGTTGCCCATGTGGACCGCGAGCGCGAGAAGGCCGCGCCGTTTAGCGAGTACGTCGAGACCTTTACCGAAGAGCAGGTGCGCGCCGAGACCGCCCGTTGCCTGGGCTGCGGCGCCTCGATCGTCGACCCCAACAAGTGTATCGGCTGCGGCCTGTGCACCACCAAGTGCGCGTTCGATGCCATCCATCTGGATCGCGATCGCCCCGAGTGCTCCACGATGGTCAAATACGAGCAAAAGCTCCCCAGCCTGGGCAAGTACGCTTTGAAGCGTGCGATCAAAATCAAATTTGGGAAGAAATAAAAAACGCAACAAACAAGAGAACGGCGCAGAGAACGGTTGGACAGCGAGCGAGTCCCAGGCGTGGCGAGGTGCCTTGAAAGAGGAGGGCATAGGGCTTTTGCCCATGCCCGACGATTGAAAGGCAGATCGTCCGTCTGGGGCTCGCGCAGCGTCAAGTCGACCGCCGTTCGTTAGAACGGCGGAAGAAAAAGTGCATGAATTAGGAATCGTCTATCACATCATTCGCGATGTCGAGAATGTGGCGCGCGCCAATGGCGTGAGTCGCGTTTCGAACGTGACGCTGCTCCTGGGCGAGGTCTCGGGCGTCGTTCCCGATCTGCTGCTTGATGCTTGGCGCTGGGCGGCAGATAAAAAGCCTATCACGCAGGGCGCGGAGCTTATTGTGGAGCCTGTCGAGGCCGTGACGCATTGCGAGGCGTGCGGCTGCGACTACGCGACGGTCGAGCACGGCAAGACCTGCCCCCATTGCGGTAGCGGCGAGACCTATCTGCTGCAGGGCCAGGAGGTCATGATCAAGCAGATCGAGACCCCCGACGAGGACCCGACAGACGCTGCCCCCGACGGCCTATCCGATGCCGTCGACGCCGCCAACCCCCTCCACATCGCCTAACTTAGTCGTTGGGGACGTTCTTAAACGACTAGTCGAAAAAGAACGTCCCCAATGACTAGCCATTTAAGAACGTCCCCAATAACTACTTTGCTAGAGCATATCGCTCGCCATTAGTCAAGGCATAGCTGTTTAAACGAAATAGCCTCAGTCTCAGCACGTTTGCATCTGTTTAAAAGCGGTAATAATGACAGCATGCGCATATCCGTCGTGTAAGTATTGGTTGGGTATCAGTTATCAGCGGCAGATCAGCCAATGATGCTGGAATGTAATCAACTTGTAACAAATTAAGACGTTTAAACAAATAATGCTACCTTTTGCAGTTTTTCAAACAATTCTGCTGTATTTGCAGCTATACTCCATAACTGTCGTGTAGGAATTACGTAGACAAAAAGGAGGTTATGTGATGGTAAGTATTGTTCTTGCTAGCCATGGTGACTTGGCGGCTGGAATCAAGCAGACGGGCTCGATGGTCTTTGGCGATCAGCCGTCTGTTGCCGTGGTCTCGCTCGAGCCGAGCATGGGCCCCGACGACTTCCGTGCCAAGGTCGAGGAGGCAATCGCTTCCTTCGAGGACCAGGAGCAGGTGCTCTTCCTCGTTGATCTGTGGGGCGGCACGCCGTTCAACCAGATCAGCGGGCTCATCGAGGGCCACGATTCCTGGGCTATCGTCACCGGTGTCAACCTGCCTATGCTCATCGAGGCATATTCGCAGCGCTTTGACGCAAAGAACACTGCACATGCGATCGCAAAACATCTCGTGACTGAGGCTAAGGCCGGCGTGCGCGTCAAGCCCGAGTCTCTGGAGCCCGAGGAGAAGAAGCCGGCTGCGGCCGCCGCTGCTCCTGCGGGTGCCATTCCTCCGGGAACGGTGATCGGCGACGGGCACATCAAGATCGCCCACGTCCGTATCGACACGCGCCTGCTGCATGGTCAGGTGGCCACCACGTGGACCAAGCAGATCAACCCCAACCGCATCATCGTGGTCTCCGACGGCGTTGCTCACGACGAGCTCCGCAAGACCATGATCGAGCAGGCTGCCCCTCCGGGAGTCCACGCCAACGTCGTGCCTATCAAGAAGATGGCCGAGGTCGTCAAGGACACGCGCTTTGGCGACACCAAGGCGATGCTGCTGTTCGAGAACCCGCAGGATCTGCTCAGGGCCATCGAGGCCGGCGTCGACATCAAGGAAGCCAACATCGGTTCCATGGCCCACTCCAAGGGCAAGGTCGTCGTCACTAACGCTGTCGCTATGGGCGATGACGATGTCAAGACCATCGAGGCTCTCAAGGCCAAGGGCGTCAAGTTCGAGGTCCGCAAGGTTCCTTCGGATTCCTCCGAGGATCTCGACGCCATGTTGAAGAAAGCTAAGGCCGAACTGGCCGCTCAAGCATAGTAAAGGAGGGTCCGATACATGTCTGCAATCACTATTCTGCTTGTTGCGATTGTCGCGTTGCTTGCCGGTATGGAAGGCATTCTGGATGAGTTCCAGTTCCATCAGCCGCTCGTGGCATGCACGCTTATCGGTCTCGTAACCGGTCACCTTCAGGAGGGCATCCTCCTGGGCGGTTCGCTCCAGATGATGGCCCTTGGCTGGGCTAACGTCGGCGCCGCCGTCGCGCCTGACGCCGCTCTGGCCTCGGTCGCTTCTTCGATCATCATGGTGCTCGCCCTCAACGGTGGCGCCACCGATTCGGCCAAGGCCGTTACCGCCGCCATCGCCGTCGCCGTCCCGCTGTCGGTCGCTGGTCTGTTCCTGACCATGATCTGCCGTACCCTGGCTACCGCTATGGTTCACGCCATGGACGCCTGCGCCGAGAAGGGCGACTTCGCCGGCATCGAGCGTTGGCAGTACGCCGGCATCCTCATGCAGGGTGTTCGTATCGCCATCCCGGCAGTACTTCTGTGCATCATCCCGGCCGAGGCCGTTACCAACGCGCTTAACGCTATGCCCGATTGGCTGTCCGGCGGCATGGCTGTCGGCGGCGGCATGGTCGCTTCCGTCGGTTACGCCATGGTCATCAACATGATGGCCACCAAGGAGACCTGGCCGTTCTTCATCCTCGGCTTTGTCCTTGCTGCCATCCCTCAGCTCACGCTGATCGCCCTTGGCCTCATCGGCATCTCCCTTGCCCTCATCTACCTTGGCCTTAAGGATCTGGCCAAGCAGGGTGGCGGCATGGGCGGTGGCTCCGGTGACCCGCTCGGCGACATTCTGAACGATTACGAGTAGGAGGGGAGTGATACATATGGCAGAGAACAAGATTCAGCTCACCAAGGCTGACCGTAAGAAGGTTTGCTTCCGTCATCAGTTCCTTCAGGGCTCGTGGAACTACGAGCGTATGCAGAACGGCGGCTGGTGCTTCGCAATGATCCCTGCGATCAAGAAGCTCTACACCAGCAAGGATGACCAGATTGCCGCTCTTAAGCGCCACCTGGAGTTCTATAACACCCACCCCTATGTTTCCGCCCCCGTCATTGGCGTTACCCTCGCCCTCGAGGAGGAGCGCGCCAACGGTGCTCCGATTGACGACGTCGCCATTCAGGGCGTCAAGGTCGGTATGATGGGCCCGCTCGCCGGCGTCGGCGACCCCGCCTTCTGGTTCACCCTTCGCCCGATTCTGGGTGCACTGGGCGCTTCCCTGGCCCTGTCCGGCAGCATCGCCGGTCCGCTGCTGTTCTTCTTCGCGTGGAACATCATCCGTTACGCCTTCCTGTGGTACACGCAGGAGTTTGGCTACAAGGTCGGCTCCTCCATCGCCAAGGACCTCTCCGGCGGTCTGATGGGCAAGGTCACCGAGGGTGCTTCCATCCTGGGTATGTTCATCATCGGCGCCCTGGTCGAGCGCTGGGTGTCCATCTCCTTCACCCCGGTCGTCTCCAAGGTCACGCAGTCCGCTGGCGCCTATATCGACTGGGCCAACCTGCCCGCCGGTTCTGAGGGCATCAAGCAGGCATTGACGATGTACAGCTCTGTCGGTGCCAACGCACTCGACCCGGTGAAGGTCACCACGCTTCAGGCCAACCTCGATCAGCTCATCCCCGGCCTTGCCGCCGTGTGCCTGACCCTTCTGGTCTGCAAGCTCCTCAAGAAGAAGGTCAGCCCGATCGTCATCATCCTGGCTCTCTTCGCCGTCGGCATCATCGGTCGCGTCTGCGGCTTCATGTAAGCACGCTTCGGCTTAAGACCGAGAGTTGCTAGGCAAGGGCTTTTGAGCCATTGAAACGGACCGCACCCGGTGGGTACACTGGATGCGGTCCGATTGTTTTTATTGGAGGGCGAGGCGCGTATGGCGCAATCTCAGAACAGCACGGTCGATCTGGCAACGCCGGCAACCTGCCTGATGGGGCTTACCAGTCACGGTAACGTGATGGTGGGCAATAAGGCGTTTGAGTACTATAACGAGCGTAATCCCGAGGATTATATCCAAATCCCGTGGGACGAGGTCGACTATATTGCCGCCGAGGTTTTGCGCGGCACCAAGAAGATTACGCGTTTTGCCATCTTTACCAAAGAGAATGGCCACTTTACGTTTTCGACGCGCAATGACAAGGAAACGCTTCGCGCGGTGCGTAAGTACATTGACGAGGACAAGCTCGTTCGTTCGCCCGACTTTATCGATGTGACGGCCAAGGGCGCCAAGAGCATCCCCTCCGTCATCAAGAACCTTTTCCACAAAGGCAACTAGCCATTAAAGAGCGCCCCCCTAAAGTGGGACGCGGTTTCCCATGAGGCTCGATCGGGAAAGTGCATCCCGGTTCGAGTGCCGATTGCGGGATGTAGTTTCCGGAACGGGCCCGTTTGGGAAACCGTGTCCCGTTTCGAGTCGAAATTCTGGGACACAGTTTCCCAGCGAGGTCCCATGGGGAAAGTCTGACCCAGAATTTGCCTGGATAGTGGGACGCACTTTCCGGAGGGCTGTTCCACCGCAACTTCGAAGAGTGGCTACACGCTGCATCACAACGTGTAAATCTGCTACACTAGTACAACATGCCTCCGTAGCTCAGGGGATAGAGCACCGCTCTCCTAAAGCGGGTGTCGACGGTTCGAATCCGCTCGGGGGCACCAGAAGATTATAACGGCGTCGCG
>UQNB01000033.1 GCA_900542235.1 uncultured Collinsella sp. | reverse complement strand
AGCTGCGGGAACGGCCTATCTGCTCAATGTGTTCGGCTGAGATCGGAAATCAACCTTTCGCTCGATTTCCTGTTGACCTAAAAACAAAAATGCCGGGGGGATCCCCCGGCCCTTGACTGCCCTCCATAAAGGAGCGCAATCCATTTATACCATGGTTGCGATGCGAGCGGTGGCTCATTCGGTCTTCTTTTTCCTCAGCTTCTTGCTGAAGTTCTATTTAATGTGACAAAGGGACTGCCCCTTTGTCATATGGGGCGACGGGGTGTTTGTGCCCACGGCTGTGCGAAAATGCATGATAAACCGTCGCAACGGAGTCCAACGACGTCGCGGCGGTTCTATTATGGCCACCCGCCGGCTAAGTGAGTAGGCTTTTTTGGAAATGCTGAGCACCCGAAGTCTTTTCTTCAACAAACCCGCAGGTCACAGACTTGTGCTTTGGTGACGTGGTCGGCGATTCGACAAAAGCCTACTCACTTAGTCTTGAGAGACACTAACTGTCCTCAACGAGACCCCTGTCGGGGCGATTGATGCTCAAATGTAGCCAATTCGGGATGTGTCTCTTTTAGCTACCCCATGGCCACTACGACGCCAGCGTGGCGATGACGGCTTCGTCACCGGCGTATATGAGGGTGTTTCCGTCGGGGATGATCGTTTGGCCGTCGCGCTTGAGCATCACCACGATAAACGGGTGCTTGCCTTGCGGCACGTCGCGCAGGCGCTGGCCGGCCAGGCGACCGTGGGGCGTTACGGTGACCTCGCGCAACGTAACCTCGGCACGCTCTTCAAACGTCGGTGCGGCCATAACCAGAAGGTCGCCTTCTTCGATCACGGTATCCCCGTTGGGCAGTACCGGGTGCGCGCCATCGCGCAGCACCAGGATGACGAGCATGTTCGTAGCGCTGCCAATATCGGCAAGCGAGCGCCCGGCAAACGGGTGTCCCGCTCCCACCTTGAGCTTGACGAACGACATGCCGTCTTCGTCGCGGTAGTCGTTAAACGTGCGGCGCACGTCGCCTTCTGCGTCGATCATGTCGAGCTTTTTCGCCACCGCCGGCAGCAGCGATCCCTGCACCACAATGCTTGACACGGCAATCACAAACACCAGGTCAAACAGGTCGTGACCACCGGGAACACCGGTTACCACGGCAAAGAGACTAAATACGACCGAAGCCGCGCCGCGCAGACCCGCCCAGCTTACGAGCGCAACTTGGCGAGGGTTGGTCTTAAAGGGCGCCAGCAGCAGGCCCACGGCGATGGGGCGGCTCACGAAGAGCATAAACGCCATGAGCGCCAGGCCGGGTAGCAGCATTTGCGGCAGGCGCGCGGGCGTGACGAGCAGGCCCAGCAAAAAGAAGATGGTCATCTCGGCCATCTCGGTGACGGTGTCAAAGAAGTGCGCCATCTCGACCTTGCCGGTGATGTCGCTCGCGCCTAGCACGATGCCGGCAAGGTATACGGCCAAAAAGCCGTTGCCGCCCAGATAGCTCGGCAGCGCGTAGGCGACGATGGCTACGGCGAACAAGAAGATGGTCTGTGCGCCCTCAGCCGTTGCGTGCGCACGCTCAATCAGGCGGCTGGATGTCCAACCGATGGCAAGGCCCAGCCCCGCGCCTAGGATGATTTGCTTGGCCAGCAGAACGGGGATGTTAATGTCGCCGCTGGCCGCGAGTGTGGCGAGCACGGCGGTGAGCATGTAGGCGACGGGGTCGTTGGAGCCCGATTCGACCTCGAGTAGCGAGTCGGTGCCACCTCTCAGCGACAGGCTGTGCTCGCGCAGCACGCTAAAGACGCTCGCCGCGTCGGTCGATGCCACGACTGATCCCAGCAGCAGGCCGCCGATCCAGTCGAAGCCCAGTACAAAGTGCGCGAACACGCCCGTGATGCCAGCGGTGATGACGACGCCGAGCGTGCTCAGTAGCACCGCGGCCACGGCGACGGGTTTGGCACGGTCGATGTTAGTGTTAAAACCGCCGTAGAACATGATGAACAGCAGCGCCGTGCTGCAGACGGTTTCGGTGAGCGCATAGTCGCTAAAGTCGATGTGCGCCGGGCCGTTGACGCCCAGCAGCATGCCGAGCACGATAAAGATGAGCAGGGTGGGGAAGGGGAGCTTTTTGCCGACGGGTTTGATGGTCAGGCACAGAATAATGACGAGGCCGATAAAGAGAAGTATCTGGTTCATGGATGGTGTCCGCTCCTGGGTGGTTGGCGTGGCACGGTCAGTTGTCTGCGGTTATTTGTACCCAAAGGTGGTGGGTTTATGGGCCTGGATTGCGGGCGTGCGCATTTTCGACACGAGGCTGCGATGCGAGCGTCGCTGGTCGGGGCGCTGGGCCAGACGGCGTGGCGTGGGCGGCGCGGGTTGGCAGGCGTGCGCTGGCGACCGTTGACTGCATGCAACCCTTCCCAGCTTTATTGCAACGGAGTACAATGGATAACGTTTAAGTTCAACTTGAAGTTTTAGTTGCGGCGCCGGGCTTCGGCCGCAATGCAAAGAGAGGCGTTCCATGGCGATCTATGTGACATCCGATGCTCACGGGCACGTGCGTGCGCTTGACGAGGCCCTGTCCAAGATTTCGCTGGCGTCCGACGATACGCTATATGTGCTGGGCGACATGATCGATCGCGGCCCCGATCCGGTCGGCGTTATTAAGCTCGTGCGCTCGCTACCCAACGCCCGCGTGCTCAAGGGTAATCACGAGCAGATCATGCTCGATGCCATCATTGGCCAGGATCCGCTCGATGCCGAGACCTGGGATATCAACGGCGGTTGGACTACCCGTCAGCAGCTCAACGATATGGAATTTGAGGCTTACGAGGAGCTCGTGCGTTGGATTGCGACGCTGCCGCTCTACGCGGTGGCCGAGACTGACGAGCGCCCGTACCTGCTGGTACATGCCGGCATCCAAACCGAGGCGGCGCGGGCGTTTTTGCTTGAACATGGGGTTGATTGTGCCGATGGTGCCGGAGCGTTGGATGCCGATCGCGAACTGCTGAAGCAGATGCTTGCCGTGCAGTCGTCCGATGACTTGCTGTGGATTCGTCACGGCTATTGGGATGCGCCGACGGGGTTGCTTTCTGCCGAGGGCAAGGGTCCGGTCGTGGTGAGCGGCCACACGCCAACGGTGTCGCTCGGGCGTTATTGCGAGGTAGGCGGCCTGGCGGGGCTCGATGAGGAGTCGGGCCGTGGGCAGATTGTGCGCCTGGGCGGCGAGGATACCGCCGGCGTGCCCGATCGCATCGACATCGACTGCGCCGCCGCCACTGGGTCGGAGTTCGGCCGCGTAGGTATCCTGCGCCTGGATGATGGTGCGGAGTTCTACGCAAATATCAAGCCTGGAGAATGATGGCGCAAGGGGTCGCTAATTTGGGACGGGCTTTTTTGACTGCTTTTGCCCTTCTGCCAACCAAATGATTTTTCTGGGACGGGGATTAAATAATCATTTGGCTGCCCGCTGGCTAAGTGAGTAGACTTTTTTTGAAATGCCGAGCAGCCGGCAAATTTGCCTCAACAAAACCGCAGGTCACTGACTTGTGTTTTGCCTGTGTGGTCAGGGATTCGGCAAAAGTCTACTCACTTAGTTTTGCGTGTCGCAAATCGTCCGCAACGAGACCCCAGCCGGGGTGATTCCATCGTTAATTCCGGTGACCGGGGGCAGCTAATTAGGCGCCGTATGGGTTACGGTCGCGTTCGATGCGCTGGCGGATGTGGGCGTATTCGATTATCAACAACACCAGCAGTAGGGCCATGACCGCCAGGTAGCTCACCACGGCGCCCATCAGGCCCAGCA
This sequence comes from uncultured Collinsella sp., assembly GCA_900542235.1. Taxonomy (GTDB): domain Bacteria; phylum Actinomycetota; class Coriobacteriia; order Coriobacteriales; family Coriobacteriaceae; genus Collinsella. The sequence goes on along the minus strand of UQNB01000033.1, from coordinate 17,381 downwards.
GGTTGATCAGGATCACCGGGAGCACCACGCTCACGGCAAAGCAGATCAGGTAGATTTTGGTGACGTCTCCAGCGTGGCGCAGCACCGTGATAATGGCATAGATAAAATCGATGGCTGCGGTTACGCCGCCGGCGACGACCATCAGCAGCGCCAATGTGTGGTAGCGCTCAAAGTTGAGGCCGTACATAAAGCTCATGAGGGGAATGCCGGGGCCTGCCATAAATGCGGCGCACACGCCGGTGATGGCCACGATCAGCGCCATAACGGCAATAATAATCAAGTCAAAACGGCGGCGTTTGCGTGGGTTCGCCCAAATACTCGACAGACGCAAAAGCTGCGGTTTATAGACAAATCCAATGCTCAGCAAAATAGCCTGCGCCGGAAAGAACAGGGCATTAAAGTACAGCTGGTATTTGTAGGCCAGCGTGCCTTCCATCACAAACTTGGGCATGCTCTCGATGAGGTTGAACAGGAAGAGCGCGCCAAAGAGCGGAGCACACTGGACAAACAGGTGGCCGACCTCGCGCAGGCTCACGCGGCGCGATTTTTCGGTCTCGAGCAGGGCGAGCGGGGCGGTGACCAGCACGAGCGAGGCGATGGCGGTGACACCCATGGCCATGGCCGCGATGGGCATGCTGCGCGTAAGGAACAGCGCCACGCTAAAGACCACGATGACGCCGACGGAGCGTAGCGTTTGGCTCATGCCGGCCAGGTAGAGTTTATCGGCCTGCTGCAGGCGGCCCTCGTACACGTCCGCCACGCCGTCGATCACCTTATACAGGTAGACGCCCAGGCCAATCGTCGCCATCTGCGCATCGTAGCCGCGGGCGCTGCTGTACATGAGGCCGCAGCCTAGGGCGAGCGCTCCGCAGAGCCAGCGGTTGAGCTGGTAGGAGGCGAAGGAGGTTTTTTCGTCGATGTCCGAGACCTGAAAGTTGCGCACGCCGTAGTTGCACGCGATCATGATGAGCGTGCCGGTGACAAAGGCGATGGAGAACTTGCCGGCTTCCTCGGCGCCCACAAGCTGCGTGGACACAATGGTGAGCAGGGGAAACGCGAAACCCCACACGGCGGTGCCCAGAGTATTCCAGAGATAGTCGCGGCGGGTGGCGTGCTCCTCGTATTCGGCTTCCTGCGTGGAGAAGCCGCCGCCGTAGACAGCGCCGAGCAGGCGGTTCCACCAGGCGTTGACCATGCGGTGGATGGGTCCGGGCTCGCGATTGCGCTCGCGGCGACGGCGCGTGGCCTGGCTGCTGTCGGGGCCGCCTGCGTTGCGCTGGCTCAGCTCCTGGATGCGCGCGAGCTCTTCGGCCGTGTGGGAGGCGGGGAACAGGCCGTTCTCAATGCGTCCGCCCTGGGCCTTTGCGGTGCTATTGCTCGCTACGGCAGGGTCGGCGACGCCATTGCGGCGGGCGATGGCGCGGCGGATGCTATCGAGGGGCGTGATACTCAAGGCGGTTCCTTTCTCTTACTGCGCTCTAGTATAGTCGCGGTGGTGTCCATTCGTGTTTTTGAGCAGGTTGTTCAATAATTTCGGCGGGTGGCTGTAATTTGTCGGCAAACGTGCGGTCGGCACTTGGGGACGTTCCTTATGTGCCGGCATTTTGGGAACGTCCCTAAGTGCCGGCATCCGGGGACACTCCTCGGTTGTTGCCTGTTCATGAGCGTCCCCAACGACTAGTCGTTTAAGAACGTCCCCAATGACTAGGCCGCTTGCGTGCGATTTTTGACCGTTGGGCGGGTGCTTCGCCGTTGCCGCAAAAACGTTTTTGCATATCGGGTACAACGGGCTTTACGTGAGTAAAGTGCGCGCCTCGTCCACGTGTCGCGCTTTTAAAGGAGGCCCCATGCCAGGTGTTACCCCTGCAGAAGTTCTGTCCAACTTTGGCATTACGCTGGTCGAAGATCCTGCCGAGAACCAGCCCCGCCTGCTGGTCGACCTGCCGGCAGCCGAGCTCGTCGAGCACGCCATCCGTCGCAACGAAGGTCGTATGGCCTCCAACGGCGCGCTGGTGATCGAGACGGGGGAGCGCACTGGCCGCTCGCCTAATGACCGCTTTATCGTTGACACCCCCGATGTTCACGACAAGATTGCCTGGGGTGCCGTCAACCGCCCGCTGTCTGTCGAGAGCTACGAGGCCATCAAGGCCGGCATCGTCGACTATCTCAACGAGCGCGACGTGTTCGTCACTCGCGGTATGGCCGGTGCCGACCGCAACCATACGCGTCGTCTGCTTGTCGCCTGCGAGCGTGCCAGCCAGGCGCTCTTTATTAAGCAGATGCTCGCCCGCCCGCTTGCCCGTGAAATCGCACGCACCGGCGAGCCGGACTTCTGCGTGCTCGCCGCGCCGGGCTACCAGTGCGATCCCGCCATCAAGGGCCTCAACTCCAGCGCCGCCGTGGTCATTAACTTCCAGGAGCGCGTGATTCTGGTCGCCGGCACCGGCTACTCCGGCGAGATCAAAAAGTCCATTTTCAGCGTCATGAATTACCTGCTGCCCGTCGAGGACGACGTGCTGCCCATGCATTGCTCGGCCAGTATGGACCCCGTCACGCATGAGACCGCCGTGTTCTTTGGCCTCTCCGGCACCGGCAAGACCACGCTTTCGGCCAACCCCACGCGCCTGCTGATCGGCGACGACGAACACGGTTGGTCCGACATGGGCATCTTCAACATCGAGGGTGGCTGCTACGCCAAATGCGAGGGCCTGGACGCGTTCCACGAGCCTGAGATCTTCAACGCCGTCCGCTTTGGCGCGATCTGCGAAAACGTGGTGCTCGACGAGAACCGCAAGCCCAACTACGACGACATCTCGATCACGCACAACACGCGCGTGGCATACCCTGTGGAGCACATTCCCAACGCGTGGACCAAGGGCATGGGCACCACTCCAAGCGTCGTGCTCTTCCTGACCTGCGATGCCTTTGGCGTGCTGCCGCCCATCTCGCGCCTGACGGCCGACTCCGCCATGTATCACTTTGTGACGGGCTTTACGGCCAAGATCCCCGGCACCGAGGTCGGCGTCACCGAGCCCACGCCCACGTTCTCTTCGCTGTTTGGCGAGCCGTTTATGCCGCTCGACCCCATGGTCTATGCCAAGATGCTCGGTGAGCGCATCGCCGACGGCCGCACGCGTGTGTACCTGGTCAACACCGGCTGGATCGGCGGCGGCTACGGCGTGGGTCATCGCATCGAGCTTGCCTACACGCGCGCCCTGGTGGCCCGCGCCCTCGACGGTACCATCGAGGACAGCGAGTTCGTGCACGACGACATCTTTAACGTCGACATTCCCACCACGTGCCACGGCGTACCCGACGGCATCCTGGTGCCGCGCCAGTATTGGCAGAGCACCGCTCGCTACGACGAGGCCGCGCACAACTTGGCCGTGATGTTCGAGGAGAACTTCGAGAAGAAGTACTCGCACCTGCCCGAATCCGTCAAGGCCGCCGGTCCGCATGCTCAGGTGCACGCCGACGCCCGTCATCGCGGCCACGGCCTGCTGGGACTTCGCCACTAGCGTCGCCTCAGACCCAAAACCACCATAAAGGGGACAGGCACCTTTGTGGTGGTTTTACTCGCGCGGATGACTCGGGTTACAATACGCCTGACATATCGCTCCCTTCTCCGGATGGGGGCAGCGTAAGCGCTCTTGTGGCGGCACCGTAGGACTTTGAAGGTGGCCGTCGTAAGGGCGCTTTTTGTTTAGGCACCCGGGCTCGGGCGCATGCTATGAAGGGAGAGCACATGAAGAGCTTTATTGCCGAGGATTCGTTTTGGGAGCTGTTTCCGCAGGCGGCTGTCGGTGTTGTGGTCGTAAAGGGCATGAAGCCCGCGGCTAAGATTCCTCAAGAGGACGTGGACGCGATTGCGGCGTTGCTCGACCGCGCCAATATCGACGCGGAGCGTCATCTGACCAGCGATACTATCAGCGAGAACGCACCGGTCAAGGCATGGCGCGAGGCTTATCGGCTGTTCAAGACCAAAAAGGGCGCGCGTTGCTCAATTGAGAACCTGCTCAAGCGCGTGCTCAAGGACAAACCGGTGGGCCACATTACGCCCGCGGTGGACATCTACAACACGGTGTCGCTGACCTACGCGCTGCCCGTTGGCGGCGAGGACCTGCATGCGATTGAGGGGGATCTTCGCTTGAAGGTGACTGACGGCGGCGATGCGTTCCTGCCACTTGGCGAGGAAACGGATGACCCGACGCTGCCCGGCGAGCTCGCCTACATCGATGATGCGGGCGCCGTATGCCGCTGCTGGAACTGGCGCGATGGCGTTCGCACGGCGCTGTCCGACGATTCGGCCGATGCATTCCTGGCGATTGAGTGCGTGGAGCCCGAGCGGATGGGGGATTGCCAGGCTGCCGTTGATCGTCTCGCCGAGTTGCTCGAGCGCTATCTGGGAGCGACGGTTGTCGTTAAGACGCTTGTGACCCGCGACAATCCCTGCGTGGAACTGTAGCGACGCCTGCGGATCATGTTCGCCGGTCAAAACCACTACAAAGGTGCCTGTCCCCTTTGTGGTGGTTTTTATGTTGATGTGTTAACAAATGGGATATTTGGGTATGGGTGTTGCCTCGTGCGGCTAAGATGTTTACCCGTTAGCATCATGTAAGCGAAAGGCGGTCGTCTCCCATGCAGCAGAACGACGAGACACGTTTCGAGGACTTTGTCGGACTGATCAGCGGGCTCTACAAGGAGATCCAGCGCATTAAGACATCCGAGGGCGCAAGGCTGGGCCTCAAGGGCTCCGACGTTATGTGCCTGTACTATCTTGAGCGCAGCAAGGACGGCCTGACTGGCGCTGACCTGGCTCGCATGGCAGGCGTGACCCGTGCCGCCGTCTCGCGCGCGCTCGCGCATCTGGAGGAGGGCGGCTACGTCGAGGTCGACGACTCGGGTGATGCGGCCGTTAAGTATCGTGCCCCGGTGCGCCTGACCGCTCTGGGCGGCGAGAGCATGAGCGAGGCCGATCGCATCATTCGCGAGGTGCTCGATACCACCGGCAAGGCCATGGGCGTGGAGCAGCGCGAGCAGATGTATGCATCGCTGCGCACGATCCTCAACACCCTGCGCGAGATCTAGAGCCGCGCTGGCACTCGCTTTCAGCCAACAACTGCATCGTCCCGTTTGAGCGCGTACGCCGTGCCGGGACATTGTTGTCAAAATTCCCTGCGCGAGACCTGCGCAAGAAAGGATTCGCTATGTCCGTCCGAATTATTACCGATTCTGCGAGCGATATGTCGCCGGCTGAGCACCCCGCTCTGCGTGTTCTGCCGCTGTCCGTCACCTTTGGCACCGATGTGTATATGGATGGCGTCGACATCGATCACCAGCGCTTTTACGAGATGCTTGTGGAGCGCGATGAGCTGCCCAAGACCGGTCAGGTCAACCCGTACGCCTTTTCGCAGGCGATTGCCGAAGCGCGTGAGGCCGGCGATGAGGCCGTGATTATTACCGTGGGCGCCAAGCTCTCGGGCACCAACCAGAGTGCTCGTACGGCACTTGCCGAGGCGCCGGGCGGCGACATGTTCGTCGTGGACAGCAATAACGTGACCTTGGGCGAGCGCGTGCTGGTCGAGTATGCGCTGCGCCTGGTGGACGAGGGCCAGGGCGCGGCTCAGGTTGCGGCGGCTGTCGAGGCCGTGCGCGACCGCGTGGTCGTCATCGGCCTGCTCGAGACGTTGGAGTACCTGGTGCGCGGCGGTCGCCTGTCTGCTGCGGCCGGTGCCGTGGGTACGCTGCTCAACGTAAAGCCCGTGGTGGCTGCCGAGGACGGTCTGATCGTGCAGCTGGGCAAGGCGCGCGGTTCCAAGAACGGACGTAACCTGCTCAACCAGAAGGTCGAAAAGGCGGGCGGCATCGACTTTTCCATGCCGCTGGCGCTCGGCTATACGGGCCTTTCGGATGCGGTGCTCAAGAAGTATATCGAGGACAGCGCGGCACTGTGGGCTGGCCACACCGAGGGCGAACTGCCCGTTCACACCATCGGCGCCACCATCGGCACCCATGTAGGCCCCGGCGCCGTAGCCGTAGCCTTCTTCCAACCCGTTAACTAGCCCACCTGCCAAAACCACCACAAAGGGGACAGGCACCTTTGTGGTGGTTTATGCTATTCCGGGTGGAAGGGAGCGAGCAATGGCGTCTGAGGGCTTTTTTGAGCGGGTGTACGAGGTGGTCGAGCAGATTCCCGAGGGGATGGTCGCCACGTATGGTCAGGTGGCGCTGCTTGCTGGACGTCCACGAAGTGCGCGGTACGTGGGGTATGCCCTGCATGGCAATCCGCGCCCCGGCGAGATTCCCTGTCACCGCGTGGTGTTTGCCGATGGCCGCATATGCGATGGTTTTGCTTTTGGCGGTCCCGATGCTCAACGTGAGCTTTTGCTAGGGGAGGGTGTGGCGTTTAAGGACGACATGCACGTCGACTTGGCCGCCTGTCGCTGGCCTGCAGGGCTCTAGCGGCTCTGCCGTGGCGAAAACCACCACAAAGGTGCCTGTCCCCTTTGTGGTGGTTTAGTTTACTGGGGCTAACTTATGGAGAAGCTATGGCGGGCGATATTGATGCAGCAAAGTAAACCACGGTGAACTATATTGGTTTCAGCAACGGAGCAGGCAATAGGCGATGAAAAAGCCTGCCCTGTTGAGTTTGATTCGCATTCCTCCCCTCTGTGCGATTCAACGGTGTACTTCGGGAACAGGCCCGCTGGCAACTAACTGCCAGCGGGCCTGTTCCTGTTTGTCGGGGGAGTGCAATGGGCAGAGCCGAACCGGTCGGGCACCAAAAAAGGCGGACGCCGTAGCGCCCGCCCTATAGCAATCGAAAGTTCTAGCCAGCAGATCGATCTAGTACACCATGCCCATGGCGTCCTGAACCTCGGCCAGGGTCTGCTCGGCAATCTCGTTGGCGCGACGGTTGCCCTCGTGCAGCACGTCCTTCACATAGTCCAGATCGTTCTCATAGCGCTGACGACGCTCGCGGATCGGCGCGAAGTACTCGTTGACGGCCTCGGTCACGTACTTCTTGAGCTGGCCGGAGCCGCCCATGCCAATCTCCTCGGCAATCTCGACCTCGGAACGACCGGTGCAGATGGCGGCCGTCGAAAGCAGACCGGATACGCCGGGGCGGTTCTCGGGATCGAACGTGATCATGCGCTCAGAATCGGTCTGGCTCTTCTTGATGCGCTTTGCCGTCTCCTCGGCGGTCATCGAGATGTTGATGGCGTTGCCGTAGCTCTTGCTCATCTTGCGACCGTCCAGGCCGGGCAGCAGCGGGGTCTCGGACAGCAGCGCGTCGACCTCGGGGAACACCTTGCCGTAGCGGTTGTTAAAGCGGCGGGCGATGGTGCGGGTGAGCTCGATGTGCGGCAGCTGGTCGCGACCGACGGGCACCACATTGCCCTTGCAGAACAGGATGTCGCAGGCCTGATGCACCGGGTAGGTGAGCAGAAGGCCGGTGAGCTCGTGGCCCGAGGCCTCCATCTCGGCCTTGACCGTGGGGTTGCGCGCCAGCTCGGCCTCGGAGACCAGCGACAGGAACGGCAGCATGAGCTGGTTGGCGGCGGGCACGGCGGAGTGCGCGTAGATCATGGTCTTGTCGGGGTCGATGCCGCAGGCAAGGTAGTCCATGACCATGTTGTACACGTTGTCCTGGATGTGCTCGGTCGTGTCGCGGTCAGTGATGACCTGGTAGTCGGCGATGAGCACGTTGGTCTTGGCGCCCATGTTCTGCAGCTCAACACGGCCCTTGAGGGTGCCGAAGTAGTGACCCAGGTGCAGACGGCCGGTGGGGCGGTCGCCGGTGAGCATGGTGAACTTCTCGGGCGTTTTTGCCAGGCCCTCGCGAATGGCGTTGCTCTTTTGCAGCGCGACTTCGTAGCTGTTCTCGTTTGGCATGATTGCTCCTAACGTATGTTCATGGGTCAAGATGATAACGCGTTTATTGGAGGGGCGGGGCGTAAGTAGGCGAGGGGCTGGCAAGGGGTGGCTTACGCGATTGATGCGATGTAGTTGCACTTGGTCAGCGATGCCTTGGCACATTCTCGGCAGCTTACCCTAGAGCTTGTGGTGGCGCTCTTCCTTACGTTCCTCGGCTGCCTGCTCCTCCTGCTTAAAGGCGGGGTCGTCGGGGGTGACGAGCTCATCCTCGTGCGTGCGCTTGTTGTAATGGTGGCGCAGCACGGGCTCAAACAGATGTAGATGCTTGGCAAAGGCCGCCGAACCAATGGCGAGCACGGTAAAGATGAGCACGCGCATGGGCACCTCGACCTGGTTAATCGCGGCGGCGCCGGCCGAAAGCATGATGCACCAGGCGTAGATGAGGAGCACTGCCTGTTTTTGGTTGTAGCCTTCTTGGATCAGGCGGTGGTGGATGTGGCCCTTGTCGGCCTGCCCGATGCTAATGTGGGCGCGCTTGCGGCGCACGATGGCGCCAAACGTGTCGATGATGGGCACGCCGGCAACGATGAGCGGAATGATAAGCGAGGTGAGCGCGGCGGTGCGGCTCACGTTGAGCAGCGAGATGGAGCCCAGCGCAAAGCCCAGAAGCAGCGACCCCGAGTCGCCCAAGAAGATGCTTGCGGGGTTGAAGTTGTAGCGCAAAAAGGCTAGACAGGCGCCAAAGAGCGCAATGGAGAGCGCGGCGGCGTCGATGCGGCCCGAGAGAACGGCCATCGAAAACATGGTGAACGACGCGATGCCGCAGATGCCCGTGGCCAAGCCGTCGAGGCCGTCGATGAGGTTAATGATGTTGGTGAATGCCACCAGATAGATCACGGTGATGGGGTAGGCGAGCCATCCGAGCATGATCTCGCCGGGGGCAAACGGGTTGACGATGACGCCGATCCGCAGGCCGCCGATACAGGCGATGAGCGCGGCGAGGACCTGTCCGGCCAGCTTTTGCTTGGGCTTGAGCTGGAAGACGTCGTCGATAGCGCCGGTCGCAAAGATGACGGTAAAGGAGAGCGCCAGCATGGGATAGCTAATGTGAAGGCGCGGGTGCGGCACCAGGACGGGTGGCCAGCCTAGGTGCCAGGTGCCTAGGATTTGCACAATGCAGGCAACGACCAGGCCCAAAAACACCGCCGTTCCGCCCAAACGCGGGATGGGCTTGGTGTTGATGCGGCGCTTAGAAGGATAGTCGACGGCATCGAGCTTAATTGCCAAGCGCTTGACCAGGGGCACCGCGAGGAAGGTCGTGATAAAGGCCGCCGCTGCCACGCATAGGTACGGTATGTAGCTCGGGGATGAAGCCATGAATCTAAAAACCGCCAAGCGTCGAAGGAAAAGGTCAGAAGAACGCCATGCGCAAAGGGCATAGCCGAACCATAATACTCGACCAAGGGGGGTGCATGTAATTGCACGCAGCGATAATCACGCGCTTACCAGATATTGGGATGTTGTCGATGGCTTGTCGGGATGCCGGCGGGGATCCATATGGACTGTATGGTGATTTTCGGCAAAAGAAAACCACCCCCCACGTTACGAAAATGAACCCACCTAAAACAGGTGGGTGCCCTCATCGACTGTTCCAGCGTCCTTAACAACGAAGGATACCTGTACTAGGTACGACTGTGTGGGCTCCCTAAATAAACGCGACGGTTCACCCAGTTGCTCCGCGGGGGGCGGAATATCTACATCATAAAGCGGCACTTTATCGATTCCAGTCTTGACATTACAAAAATCGTGTCGGACGATTACGGCGCCTTAGGGACGGAGCCGTCTACGCGGTCTGGCCCTTTACGTTTGAGCTGCTGAATCGTTGTTTTGGAGCATGTTTTTATGCCGACGTCGTTGACCGAACTTTTTTCGCCCGCCTGCCATTTGTGTCCGCGCCGTTGCGGTGCGGCGCGCGATGAGGGCGCGCGCGGCGTATGCGGTGCTAACGACACGCTCAGGGTGGCCCGCGCGGCGCTTCATATGTGGGAGGAGCCGCCTATCTCGGGCGAGGCCGGTTCGGGCACGATCTTCTTTAGCGGTTGCTCGCTTAAATGTATCTACTGCCAGAACCACGAGATCTCGACCGGCAACTTTGGCCTTGAGATTTCGCCTGAGCGCCTGGTCGAGATTATGCTGGAACTGCAGGACCAGGGTGCCAACAACATCAATTTGGTGACGGCGACGCACTATGCGCACCTGTTGCCTGCCGCGATTGCCGCGGCACGGATGCGCGGGCTAGTCATCCCGATCGTCTACAACACGAGTGGTTACGAGCGTGCGAGTGCCGTGGCGGCGCTGGGCGACCTGGTCGATGTGTGGCTCACCGACTTTAAATATGCCGATGCCGGGCTTGCGCAGTCGCTTTCTCATATTAAGGACTACCCGCGCGTGGCCGTGTCGGGTCTGGCCCAGATGGCGCGCGAGATCGATCGCCGCGGGGGAGAGTTGGTGGATGAGGGCGGGCTCATGAAGCGCGGCATCATCGTGCGCCACCTGGTGCTTCCGGGGCATGCGGACGATTCGTGTCGCGTACTGGACCTGGTGTGGCAGACGGTGGGCGACGTGCCGATCTCGGTCATGAACCAATACACGCCCAATGCCCTCATGCGCGAGCAGGGCGGCGATCTGGCGCGCGCCGTGACGCGCGAGGAGTACGAGCGGGTGCTCGACCATGCCGACGACCTGGGCTTTACGACGATGTTCTGGCAAGAGGGCGGCGCGGTAGACGAGAGCTTCACCCCGGCCTTCGACACCACCGGTGTTCTTACCAGCGCAAAGTAGTGCGTTCGTCGATGATTTTTCTGGGACGGGGATTAAAAATCATCGAGAGGATCGTCTGTTCGAAAAGTTGTCAAAATAGCCGCGCTCCAAAAAGACTGGTTATTGGGCGTTGACAGTTGGCGAGCCGTAGGTAAAATATCGACTTGTCCTGGGGACGTAGCTCAGTTGGGAGAGCGCTGCCGTCGCATGGCAGAGGCCGAGGGTTCGACTCCCTTCGTCTCCACCCTTGGATTTGATAAGCCGCTGACATTGTGTCGGCGGCTTTTTTTAAAAGAAAGGGCTATACCATGGCCGAGCTTGAGTCCCAACCATTGTCCGACGAGGAGCGCGCTGAGTTGGAAGAGCTCCGCGCTGAGAAGGCCCGCCGCGAGGCTCGGGAAGAGGCCCGTCGCGAGCGTGAGGAGCTGGCTGCCCTGCGCGCCGAGCGTGCGAAGGCCGAGGAGGTCGCCTCGAACGCCGCATCCGAGCGCAAGCCCGCGCCCGCACCCAAGCCCGCTGCTGCGAAGCCTGCACCTGCCGCGCCCAAACCTCAGCCTAAAAAGGCCGCTCGTCCCAAGTCCGTCGAGCCCAAGCCGAGCCGTGACGAGATGACCTTTGCCCAGCGCATGGTTACCTCCAAGGAACCTACGGGCGAGAACGAGATCCCTGGCATGGCGCCGGCTCAAAAAATCATCATTGTCCTTGCCCTCATCGCGTTTGTCATCTTTATGGGCTACACGATCCTGACCAGCATGGGCCTGTTCTAACCGATTCGCATCGGGCGTCATGTCCGCATGCTCTGCTCTCGTCCAACCCTCAAATTCTGCACCACACATCCGAAAGGTCGCCCCATGGCTTTGACCGACATCTCGCATCCCACCGACATTGCAATGCTCACCGATCTGTACGAACTCACTATGGCCCAGGGCCTGTGGGAGAGCGGCAAGGCCAATGAGCAGGGTTGTTTTACGGCGTTTTACCGCGACCATCCCTTTGGCAGCGCCTATGCCGTCATGTGCGGCACCGCCGAGCTGCCCGAGCTTGTCGAGAACCTGCGCTTTACGCCCGAGGACATCGACTATCTAGCTTCGCTCCAGGCTCCGGCCGGCGGCGCGATGTTTAAGCCTGCATTCCTCGACTACCTGCGCAACTTCCGTGCGCACGTGAACATTGACGCCGTGCCCGAGGGCGAGCTCGTGTTTCCGCGCGAGCCCATGGTGCGCGTCACCGGCCCGTCGCTGGAGTGCCAGCTTCTCGAGACCGCGCTGCTCAACATCGTCGGGTTCCAGACGCTTGTCGCCACCAAGACGGCGCGCGTGGTGCTCGCCGCCGACGGTCGCCCCGTGGCGGAGTTTGGCCTGCGCCGAGCCCAGGGTCCCGATGGCGGCCTGGCCGTTGCGCGCGCGAGCTACGTTGCCGGCTGCTCCTCTACGTCCAATGTGCTCGCCGGCCGCCGCTACGGTATTCCCGTCTTTGGCACGCATGCGCACAGCTGGGTGATGAGCTTCGATTCCGAGCTCGAGGCCTTCCGCGCCTTTGCCAAGTCGAGCCCCAAGAACTGTACGCTGCTCATCGACACCTATGACGTGCGCGAGGGCTGCGAACATGCCATTACGGTTGCCAAGGAGATGGAGGCGGTGGGCGAGCGTCTGTCGGCCATTCGCATCGACTCCGGCGACCTCGCCAAGCTTTCCAAGTATGTTCGCGGCCGTTTTGATGCCGAGGGCCTGCCCTATGTGGGGATCTCGGTTTCCAACGATCTGGATGAGTACACGATTCAGTCGCTGCTCGACCAGGGCGCGCCCATCGATAGCTTTGGCGTGGGCACCAAGCTCGCGACCTGCTACGACCAGCCGGCGTTGGGCGGAGTGTACAAGCTTTCCGCCCGCCGTGCGAGCGAAACAGACCCGTGGACGCCGGTGGTCAAGCTCTCCGAGCAGCCCTACAAGCGCACGATCCCGGGTGTGCAACGCGTGCGCCGTTATTACGACGGCTTTGGCGGCCCGGTCTGCGACATGATCTACGACGAGGACCATCTGGCGGGGGAGGGCGCCGCGCGCGGCAATACCCTCGTGGCCGTGAACGATGCCGCCCTGGTGACCGACGTGTCCGAACTTGAGTATCGCGAGCTGCTGGTGCCGATCGTGCGCGATGGCAGTGCGGTGGCTCCGCGTGAGAGCATCCAGGACGCGCGCGAGCGCTGTGCTTGGGCGCTCGATCATCTGGACGCAGCTTTCAAGCGCTTCCTGTACCCGCAGACCTATGTGGTGGGCATGGAGCAGGGCCTGGCTCAGGTGCGCGACGAGCTCGTGCGCAAGAACATGGCCGCGGCCTCTGCCTTTCCCTGGGCTCACTAATTCCTTGGGCGGTAGGGGCGAGTCACGCTTCCTTGGCCGCCAGCTTGGCCGTTCGCTGAACAGTTGATTGGTTTGACGTATGACGACTTCTTATAAAACGATGGTGGTAAAGATCGGTTCGTCCACGGTGGTGGGCGCCGATGGCAAGGTCAACCGCGCCTTTATCGGCGGACTTGCCGATCAAGCCGCAGCGCTGCGCAAGCTCGGCTGGCGTCTGGTCGTGGTGAGCTCGGGCGCTATTGCCTGTGGCTATCCCGTGTTGGGCTTCGACCGCAAGCCGGTCGGCGACCTTCCGAGCCTGCAGGCCTGCGCCTCGGCTGGTCAGTGCATCATCTCGTCGGCCTACGACGAGGAGTTCCATGCGCGCGACCTGCTCACCTCGCTCGTACTGCTCACGCGCCACGACACGGCCCGCCGCACGTCCTACCTGCATGCACGCGACGCCCTGCTGCGCCTGGTGGAGCTGGGCGTGGTGCCGGTCGTCAACGAGAACGATACCGTCACCGTCGACGAGATCAAGTTTGGCGACAACGACACGCTGGCGGCGCTTGTGAGCTGCCTGGTTTCTGCCGATCTGTGCGTGACGCTCTCGGACATCGATGGCCTCTATACCGCCAATCCGCACGAGGACCCCACGGCCGAGTTCGTCCCGGTCGTGCATAAGATCGATGCCAAGATTATCGCCTCGGCAGGCGATTCTTCGACTTCGGTGGGCACGGGCGGCATGATCACCAAGATTCGCGCGAGCCGCATCCTGATGACGGCGGGTATTCAGAGCGTGATTTGCTCGGGCGAGGAGCCCGATGCGCTCGTGCGCCTCGCCCGCGGCGAGAGCGTGGGCACGCTGTTCGATCCGCCGGCGGAGCGTCTGGACATCGCACCCCGCAAGCTGTGGATCGCGCTGGGTGACAAGGCGCATGGCTCGGTAACGGTCGATGACGGTGCTGCGAAGGCGCTGGTCAGCCGTGGCTCTTCCTTGCTTGCGGTGGGTATTCGCGAGGTCGATGGCCAGTTTGCCGAGGGCGAAGTGCTCGATGTGTGCGATCCGAGCGGTATGGTCGTCGCCCGCGGTATCGCCGAGGCCGATTCGGACGTGCTGGAACTTGCCGCCGGCCGCCGCCAGGACCAGATCGCCAGCAACCGCCTGCTGGCAGACCTGGCCGAGAAGCCCGTGATCCACAGGGATAATTTAATCGTCTTCGCATAACCAATTGACGCTGCAAACGCCCCTAAGCGGCAATCTGACGTTCAATCGTCGGGCATGACCAAAAGGTCAATGCCCTCCTCTTTCACGTCACCTTGCTCGCTTAGGGGCGTTTTCGCTTTCCGTTCTCTACCTGCGGCATTGTCTTTGCCGGCACTTGTTCGGCACTTGGGGACGTTCTTTTTGTGCCGGCAGGTGGGGACTCTCTTTTGTTAGAAGATCCGGCGCAGGTCTCCGCGGTTGAGTGCTTCGTCGAAGAGGTGCTTGAACACCACGCTGCCGTGCAGACCGTCGTGCTCGAACTCGTTGGTCACCCAGGCATGCGAGTTGCCCACGCGGCTGAGCGTATCGAGCTGAAGGCCCGAATCGACGTACATGTCGTCGAAATACACCGCGGCCTGGAGCGGCACCTCGTTGTGGGCCAGGCGCTGCGGGTCGTAGATCTTGTCCCAGCTGGTGTCTTCCATCAGCAGGTCCATGGCGGGTTTAAACGGCTTAAGCTCGGGCATCTGCTCGAACATCCACGGGAACATGGCCTCGCCGGTAAACATGAGCGGGCGCGCGAGGGTGTCGAACTCGGCACGGCGTGCCTTCTCTTCTGCCGCGGCCCAGCGAATGGGCATGGTATCGCCGTCGGCGTAGATGAACTCCTGCAGTGTCCAGTACAGCGGGTTTGTACGCGTGCTGGTGCGCTCGAAGGCGCGCATCAAAAAGCTGTCAGATACCGAGGCGCCGCAGGCCAGCGTGCCGTCGCCGTCAACAAAAGCGTGATCGATAATCCAATGCATGCGCTCAAAGCTCGGCTTCATGCCAAAGTCGCTGCCCATGAGCTGTAGGCGCTCGACCGTCATCGGCGAGCCGTCGGGCAGCACGGGCTTCTGAGCCTCGAGCGCATCGGCCAGGGCTGCCACGCGTTCGACGTCAGCGGGGTAGCGGTCATAATACTGCTGCGTCTTGGCGGCCATGCGCGGGAAGGTATGCGCGTAGACCTCGCTTGCGCTCGCCGGCACGTGGGGGATTCCGCCGCAGGTAAAGCTCGCCGCCACGCCCTCGGGGAAGAGCGACAGATAGCTCAGCGTCAAAAAGCCGCCGTAGCTCTGGCCGAGTGTGACCCACGGCTTGCCGCCAAAGCCCACCAGTCGCAGGTATTCAAAATCGCGCACGATGGAGCTGGCGAGGTGGCGCTTGAGGAAGTCCGCCTGCGAGCGTGCTGTATCGGCGCCGGCGGCCGTTGCGCGATCACCCAGTGCCTTGATCGTGCGTCCGTCCACGCAGCTGCTGCGTCCGGTGCCGCGCTGGTCGGGAAGGACCACGTGGAAATGCTTGACGGCCTCCTCGATCCAGCCGTCGCTTGTGGGCGACAGCGGACGCGGGCTCTCGCCGCCGGGGCCGCCCTGCAAAAACAGGAGCAGCGGCAGATCGTCGTTGATGCGGTCGGGCGCGCAAACCACGCGGTAGAAGAGCTTGATGCTCTCGGGCGCGCCGGCGATTGGTGCCGGCATAGCGCCGCGGCGCATGGTGCTGCCGACGGCCAGGAGCATCGGCTCCAGGCCGCGCCAGTCAAGGGGGACGTCGATGCTGTGGTCCTCGACGTAAAGGCCGGGGACGTGGTACGAAGTGATGAGGGCCATGTGAGTCTTCCGTTCGTTGCGGTGTTTCGGGTTGACCAATTCTACCGCCGCGGGCGAGGCCATGTGCAAATCGGCTACCATGGTTGCAAACTTCTAGGAGAAAGGGCCGCCCATGTCGGTCGATATAGCCACGTATGTCCACGATCTTGCCGTTGCCGCCAAGGCAGCGTCGGCCTCGCTTGCCACGGCGAGCGATGAACAGCGCCAGGAGGCCGTGCGCGCCATGGCCGCAGCACTGCGCAACGGTGTCGACTCCATCGTCGCCGCCAACGAGCTCGATATGTCCGCCGCGCGCGATGCGGGTACCTCGGCCGGACTGCTCGATCGTCTGCTGCTGACGCCCGAGCGCGTCGAGGGCATGGCCGCCGGCCTGGAAAAGCTCGCCGAGCTGCCCGATCCCGTGGGCCGCGTGCTCGACCACCGCGTGCTTGCAAGCGGCGTGGACCTGACCCGTGTGAGTGTGCCGCTGGGCCTGGTCGCTATGGTCTACGAGGCGCGCCCCAACGTGACGGCCGACGCCGCGGGCATCTGCATCCGCACCGGCAACGCCTGCATTCTGCGCGGCGGCTCGCTGGCCTATCACTCGTGTGCCATGATCGCCGAGCTGCTGGCCGATGCGCTCGAGGCCAAGGGCTTCCCGCGCGAGGCCGTGTCGATGATCGAGTCCACCGACCGCGAGGCCACTGGCGAGCTCATGAAGCTCCGCGGTATTGTCGACGTACTCATTCCGCGCGGCGGTGCAGGCCTGATCCAGCGCTGCGTGCGCGAGTCGCTTGTGCCGGTGATCGAGACGGGCACGGGCAACTGCCACATCTACGTGCATGAATCCGCCGACTTTGATAAGGCGCTCAACATTATCGTCAATGCCAAGACCCAGCGCGTAGGCGTGTGCAATGCCGCCGAGTCGCTGCTGGTCGACCGTGCTGTGGCCGATGCGTTTTTGCCTGCGGTCGTTGCCGTGCTGCACGACCACGGCGTGCTCATTCACGGCGACGAGGCCACGTGCGCCGCGTGCGCCGACGCCGGCTTTGTGGAGGGCGATGACTACGTCGCCGCGACTGAGGAGGACTGGGGTCGCGAGTACCTGGCGCTCGAGATGAGCGTGAAGGTCGTGGCAAACGAGGACGAGGCCATCGCGCACATCAACCGCTACGGCACGATGCACTCCGAGGCCATCGTTGCCGAGGACACGGATGCTTGCGAGCGCTTCCTGGATGCGGTCGATGCCTCGGCCGTGTACGCCAACGCCAGCACGCGCTTCACCGACGGCGGCGAGTTTGGCCTGGGCGCCGAGATCGGCATCTCGACCCAAAAGCTCCATGCCCGCGGCCCCTTTGCCGCCGAGGCCCTCACCACCTACAAATACAAGCTCCGCGGCACCGGTCAGGTCCGCCCCTAACGACCGCGCAAGAAAAACCGCCACAAAGGTGCCTGTCCCCTTTGTGGCGGGGGTATGGGGGGGGGGGGGGGTGGGGCGGGAGGATGGAAAAA
>UQNB01000032.1 GCA_900542235.1 uncultured Collinsella sp. | reverse complement strand
CAGCCTGCGACTACCCTCGAGAACCGAGCTCTACACCAACATTCGCGACACTACCGGTTCGAGCCCATGCCGCGGCAACAAAAAAGCGGCCGGCATCCGCCAGTCGCTTTTCTATTCTATGGTGGGCCGTCAGGGGTTCGAACCCTGGACCTTGGGATTAAAAGTCCCCTGCTCTGCCAGCTGAGCTAACGGCCCGCGGGTGGCATTGTACCACGGTCTGGGACTATTCCCAACTCCATTGGCCGTTCTGGAAAATCACAACTTCACGTCCATCAGGCGTAATGCCCGTAATATCGATGTCGTCCGTACCGATCATAAAATCGACGTGCGTGCTCGAGACGTTAACTCCATGCTCCAGGAGCTCCTCCTTGGACATGTCATACCCACCCTCGATACATTCGGGGAAACCGACACCTAGCGCGAGATGGCAACTAGCGTTCTCGTCATAGAGCGTATCGTAGAACAGAACGCCACTTTCGCGGATCGGCGTATTCTTGGAGATGAGCGCGACCTCGCCCAGACGAGCGGCACCTTCGTCGGTGTCAATGATGCTCGCAAGCGTCGCCTTGCCCACGCGGGCATCGTAGTCCACTACGCGGCCGGCCTCGAACTTAATCCAAAAATCGTCAACCTTGTTACCGTGATGAATGAGCGGCATAGCCGAATACACGATACCGTCGGCACGCATACGATCAGGCGAGGTGAAGACTTCCTCGGTGGGAATATTGGGGAAGAATGGGTGCCCATCGGGCGTCTCGCCCTTGCCGCCGGCCCACTCGTGACCTTTCGTCATGCCAATCGTCAGATCGGTTCCATTTGCCGAGGTGTAATGCAGATAGTCGAAACGATTATCGTTCAGGAAACGCAGATTCTTTTCGAATGCGGCGTCATGGAGTTCCCAGTCGCTCTCCGGGTCCTTGCCATCGGCACGAGCGGTGTGCAGAATCGCATTCCATAGTTTATAGATCGCAACCTCATCGGCGTCTCCCGGGAACACCTCGCGCGCCCAAGCCACGACCGGCGCTCCGGCAATGCACCACGGGTTGATGTTGTAATCCAGTCCGCGGCGGAAAATCTTGCACTGCGTGTTCCTCGCCTTGGAAGCGGCAGCGGGCTTGGCAGGATCGATGCCCTTGAGAGCGGCGGGGTCAGCACCCTCGATAAAGATAAAGCAGGCACCGTCCTGGGCCAGAGAATCCAGCTGTATGCGCTTCCACTCGGGCGTCTGCCCAAAATAGCTTTTCTCGACATGCTCGTACGCAAGCCTCGTCACGGCGTCGTCGGCCCAGATGACCGTCACGTGACCGGCACCGGCGTCATAAGCCTCCGCAACCACCACGCGCGCAAATGATGCGCACTCGACGGGAGACTGAACGACGACCTCCTGGCCGGGCTTAACGTTTACACCCTTGCGGACAACGAGACGCGCATAATTTTTAATCTTGGGCTCAAGGGCCTTCATGCCCTCAAGAGCTTCCTCGACCGTTAGGGCAGCTCGAATCATGTGCCACTCCATCTATCTATAGAACAGTAAAAAGGCGCGCCGCAAAAACGACGCGCCTTATATCTTAGCGATATGTATGGATACAAACGCTACTTCTTCTTGGAGTCCTTCTTGTCCTCCTCGGCAGCCGAGCGCTCGATAAGAGCGTTGAGCTTGTTCTCGGACATGCCCTCGGCCTGCGCGCGGTACATGTTGCGCAAGGGACGAATACGAACGAAGTCGTAGATAAAGTCACCCAGGATGATGACATAGGACAAAACGATGCCGACCATCTGAACAGGACTGGACACCGTGCCGCCGGGAGCGAAGTAGAGCGAAGCCCAAATTGCCACGACGAGTACCATGCCGATGGCGAGCACGGCCCACCAGATACGACGGCGCTTGGTGTAGTCCTCATCCTGCTTGAGAAGAATATTCGACACCGTATAGATACGATCCTCGCGAGCACGCTGCTTGGCCTTGCGGGCGCGCTTCTCCTCCTTGGAAAGGCCTTCCAGGTTTTCACCCTTCTCGAGCTCTTTGCGGCGAGCTTTAGACGAAGCCGGCACGACGCGAACGGAGCTCGCTGCTTGGCGGGCGGGTTTAGCAGATGCGGCGGACTTGCGCGCAACCCCGGTAACTTCGTGGGATTGCGTGCGCTTGTTCGTGGCGCTACGGGTACTCACTTATGCGTTCTCCTTCATGCTTGTGAACTGGGAGCCCGTGATGATCTGGAAGGCCTCGCGATAGCGCTCGGACGTGCCATCGATGACCTCGGCGGGCAGGTGCGGGGTCTCCCCCGTCATATCCCAGTTGGCCTTGAGCCAATTGCGGACGAATTGCTTGTCGTAGCTAGGCTGGATCTTGCCCTCCTCGTAGCTGGCGGCGGGCCAGAAACGGCTGGAGTCGGGCGTGAGGCACTCGTCGATCAGCGTGACCTTGCCATCGATAACACCAAACTCAAACTTGGTGTCGGCAATAATGATGCCACGGGTCGCTGCATACTCGGCAGCAGCCTTGTAGATCTTGAGAGACAGATCGCGAATCTGCGTGGCGATGTCCTCGCCAACGATCTCGCAGCAACGCTCAAACGAGATATTCTCGTCGTGATCACCGATCTCGGCCTTCGTGGACGGCGTGAACAGCGGCTCGGGAAGCTTGGAGGCCTCGGTCAGACCCTCGGGCAGCTGGATGCCGCAGACGGTGCCGTTCTCGTCATAGGTCTTCTTGCCCGAACCGGTCAGATAACCGCGGACGATGCACTCGATAGGAATCGTCTGGGCCTTCTTGACCAGCATGGCGCGGCCTGCGAGGTAGTCACGATACTCGGCAAACTCCTCGGGGAAATCCGCCGGATCGATGGAGACGAGGTGGTTGGGGACGATATCGGCAAACTTGTCGAACCAGAATGCCGAGATGCGGTTGAGCACCTCTCCCTTAAACGGAATCTCGTCGGGGAGAATAAAGTCGAACGCAGAAATGCGATCGGTGGCGACCATCAGCAGGTTTTCGCCGGCATCGTAGATATCACGAACCTTGCCACGGGAATCCGGACGACGCTCCATCGTTGTCACGTGAGTCACTCCTTACCTAAATACGACAGAAATGCGGGTTCTTTCCCGCATGTTTTCGCAAACTCGGAGCGGCAGGAACGCGGCCCCTCCTTCACCGAATAGCGAAAAGCTAGTGCTCCATTGTAGTAGATGCCGCGTCCGCCGTGTGCTCGCGAGGCAGATGAATCGTAAAAGTCGTACCCTTTCCAAGCTCCGACTCCACGGATATGTAGCCATGGTGACGCTCGACGATTTGCTTGGTCACGGCGAGGCCAACGCCCAGGCCGCCGGCTTCGCGGGCGCGGCTGGCATCTGCGCGCCAAAATCGCCCGAAGATGCGCGACAGGTCGTCCTTGGCAATACCGATACCGGTATCCGAAACGGCAATACTGACATGCTTGCGGTCACTGAGCACCGACACCACGACCCAACCGCCCTCGGGGGTGTAGCGCATGGCGTTGCTCATGAGGTTGATGACGCACTGCGTGATCATGTCGGGATCGGCCTCGACGACATCGTCGTGACCTTGGGTCTCGTCAGCAAAGCGCAAGCGCAGATCGCGGTCAACAAATAGGCGCTCCTGAGCGTTGACGATAGACCGCACAAAGGGAACCATGTCCACCGGTTCGAGATTGAGCGGCGCCGTGCTGTTTTCCATACGCGATAGGTCGAGCATCTGCTGCACCAAACGAGCCAGGCGGCGCGTCTCGGAAGCGACCGTCTCCAGATGCTCATCGTCGGTGGGATACACGCCGTCCTGCATGGCCTCGACCGTTGCAAGCATGGCCATGAGCGGCGTGCGAAGCTCGTGTGCGACATCCGAGGTCAGGCGCTTTTCGTGCTTCATATCTTTCTCGAGCGAGGTGGCCATCTCGTCAAAGGTCTCACCCAACTGATCGATTTCATCGTCGCCGCGCAAACCGGTACGAGCGGACAAATCGCCGTCGCGAATTTGCTTGGCTGTGCTGGTTATACGATGAATCGGTCTGGTAAGCATGCGCGACACGAACGATCCGATAACAACTGAGATGCAGACCGCAACAACCGCGGCAAGGGCCATGGCGTTAAAAGTCTTTTCCCTAAACGCAGAATCCGCCTTGGTGAGCAGGGCATCGGAGCCGATAGCCCATAGCTTCACCTGTCCGACATGCTCGCCAGAAGACGTTATGATTTCGACGTTGGCAACGCTATCGGAGTCGGTGGGCGCCGACGAGACCGGGCTATGCGAGGCCTTTTTACCGCTCGAGCTGCTCGACGCCGATTCGCTCTCGCGCACATCGGCGGTCGCACTTGCCGAAGGCCATGAGTCGTCATAGACGACAACGCCCTTTTTGTTGACAACCTGCATACTCAGGTCGTCGGACACCAAGCTCGATGTCGCGACCGTGCGTAGCTCGCCCGCAGTCCAGTTGCCGTTTTCCTCGTACGACGTCGCAAGCTTTTCGGCGGCAGAATTGGCAATCTCGACGATATTGGAGCGCGTGTAATCCGAAAAGACGGTACCCCACACAACGGAGACAACGCCCACCAGCACCAATACCGTCATGAGCGACGTCAGGGCAAAAGCCAAGGCCATGCGCGAGGGATAGCTCATCGCTGGCCGTGAATCGGAACGAGGCGTGTTCCAACTTGCCTTGGAACCCGCCTCGTTCTCCTGCTTATGCTTTTGCCCAATTTCAAAGCGCGCAGGTGTCATATGTGATTTCCCTATTTCTCGTCCGACTTATCGGTCTTGGCCGGAGCCTCGAAGCGATAACCGACGCCGTGAACGGTGTAGAGCCACTTAGGCTTCTTGGGGTCGTCGCCCAGCTTGGCGCGAAGGTTCTTGACGTGACTGTCGATGGTGCGCTCGTAGCCCTCAAAGTCATAGCCGAGCACCTTCTCGACCAGCTCCATACGGTTATAGACGCGACCGGGATGGCGAGCAAGCGTGGTGAGCAGCTTAAACTCGGAAGCAGTCAGGTCTACTTCCTTGTCCTCGACCAAGATCTTGTGGCCCGAGATATCGATGACCAGATCGCCAAAGTCGAGCACCTCAACGGCGGGCTCGTCTGCCTGGTGAGCACGACGGAACAGGGCGCGGACGCGGGCGACGAGCTCACGCGGCGAGAACGGCTTAATCAGGTAGTCGTCGGCACCAAGCTCAAGGCCGATGATGCGATCCTCGATCTCGCCCTTGGCCGTCAGCATAATGATGGGGACATCCGAGGTGTCGCGAATGGTGCGGCAAACGCGCTCGCCGGGAATCTTGGGGAGCATAAGGTCGAGCACAACCAGGTCGAACTGGTGCTTCTCGAACTCCTCGATCGCAGACTGGCCGTCCCCGACGCCAACAACCCAGTAGCCCTCGCGCTCGAGATAGGCAGCGACAGCGTCACGGATTGCCTTCTCGTCCTCGACCAGCAGAATCTTTTTTGCATCTGAAGCCATAACACGGCCCCCCTGTCTCAATTAGCTAAGAACAAGCCCATTTTAACGCACCTATGCCCGCCGAGCACCGCTACAGTGCGGCGGCTCGGCGGGCGGCACTCACAATTACAACGCGTTTATTCCCCCGTTGGCGCCCTTTTAACCCCTCGGCGCTAAAGAGAGAACAGGCGGGCGGTAACCGTCTCGGGAATTCCTTGGCTATTACGCACCGTGGCATAGGTTAAAAACGTATTCGATTTACCCGCCGTAGCTGGATAATCGCCATATTCGAGAGCGCGGTCGGGCGACAGCAGCGAACCATAGGTTTTGGCGGAGGTATCGATCAGAAAATGCGATGCCTGAACCTTGACCAGATATTTGCCTTTTCTGCCGGCAGCACACGCAAGCGGCTCGCGCGACAGGAATAGGAACGTCCCATTCTCGTTACCGATATAGGTGCCCATGTTGCCTAGGCTCCCCACGCCGCTATAGGTGGCCTCGATGGAGAACACAAACGTGTCGCCCATATATACGGCCTCGAAGGGAGACACCGATGAGGGAAGGACCAGCTGAGCCCTCTTGGTATTGTTGCCGTCCGTCAGGTCGATCGCCGTCATGCCGTAGTAGACGCCCTCGTCGTTGCGCACACGCGGGGAAATGGTCAAGATGCCGTCACTCACACGCGGGGCGGATGCAAAGCGGCCCGTTGACTTCCAAATGGCCTCGGCCTTTGCCTCGTCGAGCGAGCGGCGGTAGCAATACGAGTCGTGACTCGTCTTATTGCCGCCTGCAGCAGGCATCTTGTACCAAATGACGGACGATTCGAACGCCGTAAACAGCGGCGGGTCGTAGTCCTTGCCGCCTCGGTCGAGCTCGACCACATCGCCGACAAGCGACGCACCTGCCGTATTTTGCGCATAGAGTTTCCATGATGCATTCGCAAAGTTCATCTCGACCCAAGCAAATACGCCATCGCCGGCGCGGACATCGTAAAACGAATACCCCGCACCTTCCACGGGATCCTCGACGAGCGTCGTGAGTGAGCCGTCGCCCAGGTTGAGCATGCCGAGCGTATTGGCATGCCGCGCCGATGCGGGCGCCATCATCGCCGCGGCGTAATCACCGTCGCAGTAATACAGCAGCGTACCCAAAGGCAATGTCCATGAAGCTGCAGGCTCGAGGTCGATTTCGACAGCCTCGTACTCATCCGTAATCGAGACGATTTTTGAGTCATCTTTGATAACCTGCGGCTCGCCGGCGGCATCGTCGCTGGTGCCCGTTTTTTTCGAGCATCCGGCAAGTACCGTGGCAGCGCCCGCGGCAGCTCCACCGAGCACAAAGCCGCGGCGCGATATTCCGTTCTTGATGTGGTCGGCGATACCCATTAGGCGATCTCGGCGCGAGCGGCCTCGATAGCGCGGGTAAGCTGGTCGGCGCAGGAGGTCTTTTTCATACCGCAGGTATTACCGGCGAGAACCTCGATTACGCGATCGGCAGGAGCACCCTCAACCAGCTTGGAGATAGCCTTGAGATTGCCGTCGCAGCCGCCGGTAAACTCGACGCCCAGCACTTTGCTGCCGTCATCGGAAAGATTGAGGTGGATATTGCGAGAGCATACACCCTGAGGCTTGTAGTCAAAACTAATCATTGAGATCCCCTCTCAGAAAGAAATTTCAGACGTCTATTATCCCCGCCTGGCCCGACTTATTATCGTAAGCACCGATTCAACATCCTACGATGCATAGATTAGTGGGGGCAAGATTAGCAGCCCGTACCCCGTGCGTGGACTGTGCGCTTCTCCCGATACATATTGTGGTCGGCGACACGATATACATCGGCCAGCGTATTTCCAGCCGTCTCGACGGTCGCCACGCCAATCGATGCGCTGACCGTCAGTGCCTCATCGCTTACCGCGGCAAGACCGAGACGGAGATCCTGTTCCAGCCCGAGCGCAGACTCGTTGTCAGTATGGGGGCAAACCAGCAAAAACTCGTCGCCGCCAACGCGCATCGGCAGGTAATCCGCACCAGCCACCCGCCGCAGCACGGACGCCGTCCGTCGCAGCAGTTCATCCCCCATCTCGTGACCGTAGATATCGTTGGTCCGCTTGAGATAATTGCAGTCCAACATAATCACGCTCACGGGCAAGCCCTCGTTTACCAGGCTATCTCCGCGCGATTCAAGGTAGTTGCGGTTGCGAAGCCCCGTCAGTTTGTCTTGGTATGTCAGCTCCTCGGCATGTTTGACCATCGATATGTTGTGCGTCGCCACGACGACCGACTCCAGCCGGCCTTGCTCATCGCGATGCTGGGGGACAACCTGTAGCGAGTACCAAGCGCCTCGACAATCTCGCACCTCGGCAGCCAAGTACGGTACGCCCTCCATACGTTCGCGAAGCGTACTTATATCTACGAGTCCCACAACCGCTTCGCGGCTTTCGGGGCTCACGACATCCCGGCAGACCGTGTCCATAAAGTCATATGCCTCGCTGTGCTCGGCAAATATCTTCGCTATCGTCGGCGACATATTGATTCCCTCGATCTCGAGGGTGTCGAGATGCAAAAGGAAGGTCGAATCGTAGATGGCGCTTATGGCATTGATAATGCCGAGCTGTTTATCCTTTTCGACCAAATTGCGGCGATCAACGATATTTCGAGCCAACAGTACCACGACCCAAAACGCAAGGCACACCAAGACGCCAGCGGCGACAAATGTGATCCTGCCAGACATGACCTCAGATTTGGGATACAGCGCAAACAGGCGGTAGTCCTTGTATGCCGCACGCACCGCGTACCATTTGTCTCCTCGATATTCGATGCGCGTTAGGCCATCGTCTTTCCACTCAACCCCTGCGCTGGTGAGGAATCGGGCGAGCGACACGTCAGCATCGGCGCTGTTGGATGAGACAATCTCCGCATCCTCCATAACAAGCACCGTGGGGCCCTGGTGGAAGGTGCTGTTCGAAAGCACGTCGGCTATGGCATATGAATAGTCGTCCGCTGGATCGGAAACAAATGAGCGGTATGCCAAGGCGACGCCGTCGCCATACGGGATAGCACAGACGGCAAAAACGACACCACGGCGCTCGACGACAGTTGAGTAGGTCACTTTGGAACCTTGATACATCGATGCGACCGGCGCACAGGCCAGCTCCTCTCGCCACAACATGAGCGGATCGCGACCATCGATGTCGTAGTGGGCAGCCATATGGCCATCGGAGTCCATGACCATCAGCCCCGAAAGGTTCTCGGCATGGACAAATTGCTCGATAAGATCGTCGTTAACCTCAACGCGATCAGAGGACAGGAACGTCGCAAACGATTCGACCGCGGCGAGCAAATCGTGCGTCTCTTCGGTTTTTCTCCCCTGTTCATAGCGGTCATATTTTTCGCAAGCGTTTTCCAAAAACGCCATGGTTTCTTGGCCAAACCCAAGCGTTTTTTCGAGGCAGCGATGGGTTCCAACCGTATACAACAGGCCTAACAAGACAGCGCTGACAATAACGCCGACAGCTATGACGGCCAGAGTCTTTCGACGCAAGCGGTGCTCATCATTTGTCATGGATTTGCTCCTTGCCCGCCCGTCGTCGCTCCTGTCTTGTAATTGCCCACAATACGGTCAATCGTGCCATCTCGGTCCATGGCAAACAATGCGGTATTGAGATCCTTTACGATCGGTCCTTCATAGCTGTCATCAAACGCGACGCCCAGATCAACCGTCATAACGTTGTCAGCGAACACGCGGTAAAGGCCGGGATACCGGGCGACAAGTCGGTCAAGCGGCTGAACGTCCGCCATCCAACAGTCGACATACCCTTTGGCGAGGGCGGCTTTGCAGAGTTCGGCAGAACCATACGATTTGATTTGCACGTTCGGCGAGATTTCCAGATCCCCTGCGAGCAATCGGCGTTCACTCACCGAGCCCGCAATTACCGCGATGGTCTTGCTTCCATCGAGATGCGCCAAGGACTTGATGCCACTCGTTTTCTTGGCGGCAACCGAGACCGTCACGGTTAGATACGGCTCGGTCCAGTAATACTTATCCTCGCGATAACAGGGAGAATAATCACACCACAGGCAATCGATATCACCGTTTTCGAGCAGCCGGTCGCGATCGTTCCAGTCAATATCGACAAACTGTGGCTTGAGCCCCGCACGCTCACACGCCTCGCGGGCGATGTCGATATCGATACCGGCGTAATCGCCCGTGGTATCGACATACACATAGGGGTCGTTATCCGTAACGCCGATTTTGAGTACCGGGAGATCTTTGTCGGCTTCATTCGAGGAGGAAGAACTGCTTCGAACGGTATACGTCAGGGCGGCCACACAGGCGGCAACAAGGAGCATGAGCGCAAACGAGACGATGGCGGCTCGCTTGATACGTCCGGGCACAAGCCTCCCTTCATCGAAACAGCAGTCGGATTTCATTGTATACCCGGGGCTGATGCGGCGATAAAAAAGCGCCTCACCCAAGATGGGCAAGGCGCCAAAGGTTGGAATGCATCCGCAAACGGCCGAATTAGGTTAACCCTACTCGAAGCTCACCTGCTCCAGGCGATCGAAGACCGTGTCGATGCGGGTGAGGAAGTCCCACGGATCAAAGATCTCGTCGAGCTTCTCCTGGCTGACGGTGCAGCGCGGATCGGCCTCGAGACGCTCCTTAAAGGTGGGACCGGAGACACAATCCTGCACTTCGTGCCAGGTGGCCATGGCGTTTTCCTGCACGATAGCGTAGGCGTCCTCGCGGGTGATGCCAGTGTCGACGAGGGCCAACAGCACCTTGGAGGAGAAGATAAGGCCGCGGGTCTTGTTGAGGTTGGTCATCATGCGAGCCGGATACAGCCGCAAGCCGTCGATAACGCGGATGAGGCACTGGAACATGTGGTCAAGCGCGATGAAACTATCGGCCTGGGCGACACGCTCGGCAGAGGAGTGAGAAATATCGCGCTCGTGCCACAGGGCGACGTTGTCGAAGGCGACCTGGGCGTTGGACTTCACGACGCGCGACAGGCCGCAGACCTTCTCCATGGTGATCGGGTTGCGCTTGTGCGGCATGGCGGAGCTGCCCTTTTGACCCTTGCGGAACGGCTCCTCGGCCTCGAGTGTATCGGTCTTCTGCAGATTGCGAACCTCGGTAGCGATGCGCTCGCAGGTGGCTGCCGTGGTGGCAAGGACGCCGGCGAGGTAGGCGTGATGGTCGCGGCTGATGACCTGCGTGGACAGCGGGTCGTGAACCAGACCCAGGTGCTCGCAGACGTACTCCTCGACGAACGGCTCGATGGAGCTGTAGGTGCCGACAGCACCCGAAATGGCACCGAAGGCAACGTTCTTGCGGGCATCCTCGAGACGGTCCAGATCGCGCTTGAGCTCCCAGGCCCAAGAGCCAAACTTCATACCGAAGGTCATCGGCTCGGCGTGGATGCCATGAGTACGGCCGGCACAGAGTGTGTTGCGCTCCTCGAAGGCACGACGCTTGCAGATCTCGCCGAGCTTCTTGACGTCCTCGATGATCAGGTCACAGGCCTGGGTGAGCTGGTAGCACAGAGCCGTATCGCCCAGGTCGGAACTGGTCATGCCGTAGTGGACCCAGCGGCTGGGCTTGGGGTCGCCCTCGGGAACATCGGCGTCGATGTACTCCTTCATGTTGGTCAGGAAAGCAATAACGTCGTGGCGCGTGACTTCCTCGATCTCATCGACCTTTGCCTTCTCAAAGTTAGCGTGATCGCGGATCCACTGGGCTTCGTCTTTAGAAATACCGATCTTGCCGAGCTCCGCCTGGGCCTCGCAGGCCAGGACCTCGATCTCCTGCCAAATGGCGTACTTGTTCTCGAGGGAGAAGATGTGTCCCATCTCCGGGCGAGTATAGCGATCGATCATAGCGGCTCCTTTTTGGTTATTGGCACGTTGGTCGTAACCCAACCATTGTACCGTGCGCGGGCGCGAGTATGGGCAGCAGGCATTAACCTAACATTTTGTGGCATAGAGCGGGCATGAGGACGTCTGCGTATTTGCGAAGCAAATACGCACTGGGCTTCAGGCGACACGCCCGAACCTACGCCCATGCGCGGGCAAAGCGGGCCGAATCCGACGCTCCCGAGGTCTCCCGTGCTCGATGGAGCGGGCAACGGGACATCCGCGTATTTGCTTCGCAAATCCGCACCGGCTGCGGTCGCCTATCGGCGACCTTGCCTGCTCGCTATAAACGCTTCGCGTTTATTTAACGCTCGCACCCTGGCGGGTTCGAGTCCCGGCACTTTATTGAAAAAAGCACGGCACCGTGATGGTGCCGTGCTTGTGCTTTTTACTGGAGCGGGCAACGGGACTCGAACCCGCGAGTGTCAGCTTGGGAAGCTGATGCCTTACCACTTGGCGATGCCCGCAATTGCGCATTGGGATAAATTAAATGCTCGAATAGTATATACCGAGCATTTCAAGGGGGCAATATGAATGCGGCGTGTTATCACTATGCAATCGCGCACCGCGCACTGCGGCACAAAAGCCTACGAAACGCGCTCCAACTGGTCCCTCGCATCAGAAAGCGCATGTTCTACCCCGTTTTGCACCTCAGTGTCAAAACGATACGCAGGGACCGAAACGCTTAAACCATAGAGACGCCCGCCTTTTTCTATGGGAACGGCGATGCACTCAACCCCTTCTGCCATCTCCTGATGATCATATGCAAAACCACACCGTCGGACCTCCTCGAGCTGTCGCATCAGGTCATCTATGTGTTTTACCGCATGCTCAGTCGTTTTTTCGAATGGGACAGGAAGCAGTGAGCGAACCAACTCCTCATCCCATCGAGATAGAATCGCCTTTCCAATCGCCGTGCAGTGTGCAGGAAGGGTCTTACCGATTTCCGATGAAAGACGGATGTGCTGGGGGGAATCAACGCGCGAAATATAGAGGACACGACCGTGGTCGAGCACACCGAGCTGACAGGTCTCTCCGCACGATGCGACAACCTTTCGCATAGCTGTCTCAAAAGAGGACAATCCCCCACTCTCACGATCGAATGCCTTGCCCAGCAGATACGTCTTAAGCCCAATCGAATACCTACCGGTAGTCTCGTCATAACTAACGTAATCTGAATCGGCCATGGTGTGCAGAATCGAGAAGAGACTACTCTTTGGAGCGCCGACAATGCGGCATATCTCTGCCATGGTAAGTCCGCTCTTTGTAGCCGAAAGGGCATCAAAGATTGATAGAACCCGCAAGGTAGAACGGTGGCCAGCAGGATTATATCGCGAGGGCATGGCAACTCTCCTTGTTCATTAACGCCCAGACTTTCCCCGTAAGTATAGCGGCGTGCCCCTTAAAGCAACCGTTCACCGGCCAACCAAAACCATTCGCGGCGGGCCCGTGTGAGGTCTTTAGCATTTCATCTATACTGTTCCGTATAACGAATAACGTTCGTAAATACGAACGTTATTCAAGTGGACATAGGGAGGAAACATGTCAGACGTTGTAAGCCAAGGCCAAAACGCCGTTGTCATCGATCAGAGGGACAACGTCGCCGTCGCCACCTACCAACTGGAGGCGGGCGCCGAGGCCCGCTATCCCATGCCGGACGGCACGCTGGCGAGCGTTACCGCGACCGACGACATCCCGCTGTTCCACAAGATTGCCCTCGTGGACATCCCCAAGGGTGAGAAGGTCGTCAAGTATGGCGAGTTCATCGGTGTGGCCACCACGGACATCAAGCGCGGGCAGCATGTTCATACGCACAACTGCGCCAGCTCCGACGACCTGAAGGACTCCGTCGTCGCCGACACCGACTCCGTCGCCACCAAGACCTCCTCGTCCGCGGAGGGCACGCGCACCTTCATGGGCTACCGTCGCCCGGACGGTCGTGTCGGCATCCGCAACCACGTCCTGATCCTTCCCACGAGCATCTGTGCCTCCGACACCACGGAGAGGATCGCGAACGCGGTTGAGGGCTGCGTCTCCTTCCACAACCAGAATGGCTGCTCGCAGGTCGACTGCGACCAGAAGGTGACTATTGCGGCCTTGGCAGGCTACACTGCGAACCCGAACATCTACGGCGTCGTTTGCGTCTCCCTGGGCTGCGAGGGCTGCCAGAACGACATCGTGGTCGACGCGATTCGCGAGCGCACCAACAAGCCCGTCGAGACCCTGGTCATCCAAAAGGTCGGCGGCTCCATCAGGGCGATCGAGGAGGGCACGCGCCTTGCCCGCAAGATGGTCGCCGAGGCGGACCGGTGCGTCCGAGAGCCCACTGACATCTCCGAGCTCATCTTCGGCACCAACTGCGGCGGCTCCGACCCCTCGAGCGGCCTTGGATCCAATCCGCTGATTGGCGAGGTCTCCGACTGGCTCGTCAACCATGGTGCCACCTCCGTGCTGTGCGAGACGCCCGAGCTCTTTGGCGCCGAGCACATCCTCGCCCGCCGCGCGAAGGACAAGCAGGTTTCGGACGACATCCTCAAGATCGTTTACGACTACGAGAAGTACGTCCAGATGTTTGGCGCCGAGATGCGAGAGGGCAATCCCAGCCCTGGAAATATGGCTGGCGGACTCACGACCCTCGAGGAGAAGTCTCTCGGCTGCGTGCACAAGGGAGGCCACAGCACCCTCAACGCCGTCTATCCGTACGCGGCGCAGCTCAATCCGCACGAGGGCCTCGTCGTGATGGACACCCCCGGCAACGACCCCTCCAGCGTGGGCGGCATCATCGCCGGCGGCTGCCAGCTCGTGGTCTTCTCGACCGGTCTTGGCACCCCCACCGGAAACGCCATCGCGCCCGTGTATCGCCTGACTGCCAACAAGCGCACCTACGAGGCCATGAGGGACAACACCGACCTCGACGCGAGCCCGACGATCTACGGCCCCGAGTCCATGGAGGAGATGCGCGACAGGATGCTCGACGACATCATCGCCGTCTGCAACGGCCGCAAGGTCTGCGCCGAGGCCCTTGGCTATACCGAGACCGCCCTTCCGCACATCTGCAACTATATGTAGGCCAGCGTCTGACAGGACGCTCCAGAAAGGAGAGAAACCGTGACAACCACGCAAGCCCCCGAAAAGACGCCCAACGCATTCCAGCGCGGCGTCAACGCGGTCATCGACCTGCTGTCCTCGTTCTTCCTCCCGATTATCAACCTGCTCGTCTCCGTCGGCATCCTCAAGGGCATCCTGACGCTTCTGCAGGTCTCGGGCATGGTCACCGACGACTCGACCACGTATGCGATCCTCAACGCGATGGCCGACTCGCTGTTCTACTTCATCCCGGTGTTTCTTGCTTACACCTCGGCAAAGCGCTTCGATGTTGACACGGTGACCGCCGTCCTTCTCGGCTGCATCCTGGTGTATCCGTCTATCACCACCATCATGGCGGCGGACGCGCCCGTCTACCTGTTTGGCCTCGAGCTCTCGAAGGCGACGTACTCCAGCTCCGTCATCCCCATCCTTCTTGCCATCTACTGCGCGAGCTGGGTCCAGAAGGCCTGCTACAAGATCATCCCCGAGACCTTCCGCGGCCTGTTCACGCCGCCTATCACGATTATCGTTATCGTCCCGCTCACCTTGGCTGTCTTCGGCCCCCTCGGCACCATCGTGGGCGGCTGGCTCGCGCAGGGCTACGAGGCCGTCTACAGCCTCTCGCCGCTCGTCGCCGGCGCGCTGATCGGCGCGTTCCAGCCGTTCCTCGTCATCCTCGGCCTGCACTGGGCCCTGTTCCCCATCGCGATGAACAACGTCGCAGTCTACGGCTTCGACACCATCATGGCCCTGTTCGGCGGCGCGATCTTCGCCCAGGGCGGTGCCGCGCTCGCCGTCGCCCTCAAGACCAAGAACAAGAAGTTCCGCTCCCAGGCGATCTCCGCCTCGCTCACCACGCTGTTGGGCATCACCGAGCCCGCGATGTACGGCGTGAACCTGCGCCTCAAGAAGCCCATGGTCTGCGCATGCGTCGCCGGCGGCATTGGCTCCGCCGTGGCAGGCCTGTTCGGTTGCGCCGGCACCGCCTTCGCTTTGCCCGCGCTCACCACGCTGCCCGTCTTCATGAGCCGCGCGTTCGTTCCCTTCTGCATCTCGCTGGCGCTCGCCTTTGGCCTCGCCTTCCTGTTCACGCTCTTCGTCCCGATCGACGACGTGACCGAGGAGGAGATGGAGGCCGAGGAGCAGTCCGCCTAGCGTCCGGATTGCAAGGCCACTCTATGCCCCGCGCCTGCGGGCTCGACTGGAGGTGGTGCCCACCTGGCAGCAAAGCGTATCCGTCGCTGACCATATATCCATTAGACATTGTTTGACGTAAGGAGAATAAAATGAAGAAGATCGACGCACACGCCCACGTCTTTGACCACATCGGCTCCATGGGCAAGGCCGGAGAGCTGCGCCCCCTAGGCAACGGCAACTGTCGCTGGGCCACCGGCGAAGAGTTCCGTATCATCCCCGAGGGCAAGGGAGACAAGGAGTACCTCGTTGAGACCTTCATGGACGTCATGGACGAGCACGACGTCGAGAAGGCCATCCTGCTGCAAGGCGTCCTGTACGGCCTGCAGAACGAGTACGCCATGGAATGCGCCGAGAAGTACCCTGACCGCTTCAAAGCCGCGGTCATGCTCGACCCCTTCTGCCGCTGCGCCCAGCAGATCCTCGAGCACTTCATCAACGATCTGCGCGCCCACGTCTTCAAGTTCGAGGTCTCTGTGGGCGGCGGCCTTTCCGGCTACCACCGCGATTTCGCGGTCGACGGCCCCGAGATGACGGTCCTCATCGACAGGATCGCCCAGGTCGAGGACGCCACCCTGGTGCTCGACATCGGCAGCCCCAACCAGTCCAGCTGCCAGCCCGAGGCCGTGTATCGCCTGGCCAAAAAGTACCCCGGCCTGCACATTGTCGTCTGCCACCTGCTCGCCCCGTCCCTTGAGGACGGCGACATCCTCAAGTGCGCGCTTCCGTACCTCGCCCACGATAACGTCTGGGTCGATCTCTCCGCGCTGCCCTGGAACGTCGCTCCCGAAGCCTACCCATATCCCACCGCGCTCGAGTACATCGCGATGGCGAAGGACGTCCTGGGCGCCGACAAGATCATCTGGGGCACCGACTCCCCCTGCGTCCTCACCAAGTTCGACTACAAGGACCTCTATAGCTTCATCGAGGACTCCGACGTCTTCACCGACACCGAGAAGCAGGGTGTCTTCTACGATAACGCCGTCAAGGCCTACTACCTCTAGGTCCTTCTCGGCAGTGCAGAGATTCGTGGGGGTGTGACCCCGGAAAGCGAGTAACACATGTTTGAGGGAGTCTTCTGCCCCTCCATCACCATCACCGACGATGATGGAAAGATCGACTACGAGCTGTGGGGCAGGCACCTGGACCACCTGGCCGACGCGGGCATCAACGGTGTGCTGCTGTTTGGCAGCATCGGCGAGTTCTACAGCGTGAGCCTCGAGGACAAGAAGTCGGTCATCGACTTTGCCGTCGAGCGGGTCGCCGGCCGCATGAAGGTCTTCGTCGGCGTGGGTGACACCACCTACGACAACGTCCTCGAACTCACGCGCTATGCCCAGAAGGCCGGTGCCGACGCGGTTCTGGCGGTCTCGCCGTACTACTTCGGGCCCACCGACGACGCTGCCGAAAAGTACTTTGGTGGAATCGCAGACGCCACCGACCTGCCCGTCGTGCTATATAACTTTCCGGCGCGCACCGGCACCGACCTGTCGCCCGAGCTCGTGGCCAGGCTCGCCGCCGCCCATCCGAATATCTGCGGCATCAAGGACACGGTCGACACCATCAGCCACACACGCAAGGTCATCCGCGCCGTCCGCGAGGTCAACCCCGAGTTCTCGGTCCTTTCCGGCTTCGACGAGTACTACCTGGTCAACCGCGCGAGCGGCGGCAACGGCGTTCTGTGTGGTCTCACCAACGTGGAGCCCGAGCTCTTTGTGAGGCTGCACGGCGCCTACCAGGCAGGCGACTTCGCGACCGCCATCGAGTGCGCCAAGCGCATCTCGTCGCTCATGGCCGTCTACGACGCCTGCGATTTGTTTATATCTGCCATCAAAGTAGCGGTCAATATAAAGGGTCTTCCAATCTCGACCGCGATCTTTGATCCCGCCATACAGGCCAGTGATGACCAAAAGGCAACAATCGAACAGCTCCTGTCATAGACTTGCACGTGGATCGATGTGAGATTATCGTCTTCACATCGATCCACGTATCTTTATTCTTGTTTAGTTTATGAATTTATTTCCATATCTTCATAAATATATGGAGACAAGGACCCGTGAGGGTCCTTTTTCATTTACTTCTACCTGCGCTTTTATCTGATTGTTGTATTTGAGCTCGATTTGTCAGAAATCGGGCAAGCTTTTGGTCAGCTTCTGGTACTTACCCGCATGAACCACGGCGGTAGCCTCATCCCAAGCGCCGCGGGCTCCCCGTGCGGCGCACGAGGGATAAGGAGCAGCCATGTCCAACGCACCCACGCACTCTGTCCACAGCGCAATCGCAACAGGTCCGCTGCTCCTGCTCCTCTTTTTTCTGATCGGCTGCCTGGCCCCAGGGGCCGCACTCGCCGTCGACGGGAGTGACGCCCTTAATTTCCGCACCATAAGCGACGGTTGCGGCCCCTTCGGTGTCGGTAAATACGAGGCACAGGACACTTCGATTTCGTACTGCATGAATCAAGACTGCCCCGGTCCCAGCAAGCCGGGAGGACCATGGCGCACATATGACCAGGGCTGGACATGGCTCGATGACGAATTTGCCGCCATCGTCTGTCACGGATACCCCTCCAGTACATCCTTTGGCGGCCACAATCTGTCGCCCGATCTCGCCCGTGCTGCCACCCAGATTGCCGTGTGGATGCTCAACGGAACCACGCGCCCCGACGGCACCTATTCGTATACAAATAGCAAGGGAGTTGCCAGGAGCGGTAGGTTTTACGAAAACGCCGAGGCCGTAGCGGCTGCACGTTGGCTCTACGACAGCGCTAAGTCCGGATCCATTAAGGCAGCCCCACATCGAGCCAGGCGTTATCACGGCCCGGTCTCGGGCGAGGGTCGACACCAGGACATGCTCTATGTTCTGCCCGCCGTCTCCGTATCTTTCCAAAAACAATCGTCCCAGGCTGACATCACCGCCGGCAACGACACCTACAGACTCGGTGGCGCAACCTTCGATATCTTTGAAAGTGCGGGCGATGCACGTGTCGGCACTATCCAGATGGACGAAAACGGGCGTGCACAAGCAACACTTTTGCCCAATACGGCATATTACCTGGTCGAAACCAAAGCCCCGGCAGGCTATATCCCCCGAAGCGACCGAATAGCCTTCACCACACAAAACAGCGGCGAACATGTCACCGTCAACGAGCAGCCCGGCACCATCACCTTGCGTATTGCAAAAATCGATGCCGCCACGGATGCCGGCGCCCAAGTTGGGGCGTCGCTTGCGGGCGCTGAATTCACCTGCGTCTCGCAATCCACTCCCGGCTGGACTCGCACCCTTACGACCGACGAAAACGGACGGGCGATCCTCAATGACGTTCCTCTGGGCACCTTTACCATCTACGAATCGAAAGCGCCCGAGGGCTACCTGATTTCAAACGACTGTTGGAGCTACACCGTCGGTGCCGAGCAACTCGGAGATACGGGCATCGTTGAGCTCGAAAGCCGTATTCCCAACATCCCTATCGCCTTCGACCTTGAAATCTCGAAGTTTAAGGACCATGGCGATAACGATGAGTCCGGCCTTGAGCAGCCGGCGGGAGGCGTCGTCTTTGAAGTTGTCAGCAATAGCCCCCAACAAGTCGTCGGCACGTTAACCACAAACGTTTACGGCTTTGCCTCCACCAAAGACCAGCCCGAAGCATGGTTTGGCGCAGGCAAGCGACCCGCCGGCGCTCACGGTGCCATTCCCTACGACCGCGCGGGCTACACCGTTCGCGAGGTTGCAGAAACGGTCCCTGAAGGATTTAAGCAAGCAGGGGAATGGACCATCACGGCGGAGCAGACCGCAGACGGCGCCGAGCTTCAGTACATCATTGACAACCATGCCCTATCGACGCACATTCAAATCGTAAAGCGCGATGCTCAGACCGGCGGCACCGTACCACTTGCCGGCTTTACGTTCCAGCTGCTCGATAGCCACCACGAGCCCGTCTCGCAAACATGTTGGTATCCGGCCCACAATGTAATGAATACCTTCACAACCGATGCAACCGGCGCCGTCACGCTGCCCGAATCACTTAATCCCGGAACATACTACGTGCGCGAGGCATCGGCCAAGGAACCGTATCTGCGCGGAGAAGACCTGGAGATAACGATTCCCGCCGACAGAAATCTGACACCGGTCGCCGTCGCCTCGTTCTATGACGACGCCGCAACCGGAAGCATCGAAATCATTAAGACGGATGCTGTAGATGGGCGCATCCTCGCTGGAGCCACGTTTGACATCCGCGCTGTCGGCGACATCGTGCGAACCGACGGCAGCATCGTTGCCCTGGATGGCGAAACCGTCGCCGCCGTTACAACCGACGAACAAGGGCATGCGCGAGTCGACCATCTTTCGCTGGGATGCGGTACCGCCACCTACGAGGTCGTCGAGACACAAGCGCCCGAAGGTTATTTGCTCAACCCGACCCCGCATACTGTGAAGTTGTCGTACGCTGACCAGCAAACGCCCGTGATCGATGTGCACCTTGACGTTTCCAACGACTACACCAAGATCGATATCTCCAAAGTCGACGCATGCGGAGGTCAGGAAGTGACAGGCGCCGAGCTTGTCCTCTGCGACTCCAATGGCAACGAAATTGATTCTTGGACTTCATCCGGCAAACCGCACCACATTGAGCACCTTTCACCCGGCACCTACACCCTGCGCGAAACGATGTCCCCGCGTACCTACGACCTTGCCGAAGAGATAACGTTTGAAGTAAAGGCCACGGGAGAAGTTCAAACCATTGCCATGAAGGATGCCCCCATCGAGATCAAGGGAAGCGTCGATAAGCGCCAAGAGATTGCACAGCCAGTCATTAGCAAACTCGTTGCCAACGGCGACGGAAAAAACCGAGCCAAAGCACGGGCCAATACGCAAGGTGCCTTCAGCTATACCATCGACGCCAAAAACGAGTCGAGCACCTGGGTCGACGAGTTAACCATCACCGACGACCTTGAGTGCGCCAAGGATGGCGCAGCGAAACTTGTTGCCGTCGAAACCCCTATTGCGGTCGGTGATCTAAACGGGCTGTGCAACGTGTGGTATCGAACGTCTCCGGCAGGAACAAGCGATACAGGCAAGCAGGTCAATGCAACGCTTGACGACGGGCATCTCAATCCTTGGCTCGAAACGGAAGAGGTTACAAAGCTGCTGGGCGACGATGTGCGTCTCGTCGATTATGACGGGTGGCACCTGTGGAAAGCAGATATCCCGACGGCAGAGTCCGTCACGCTCGATACGAAAGAGATTGATCTTGCAGACGACGCCGTCATCACGGGCATCCGTTTTGAATACGGTGCGGTAGCCGCCGACTTTACAACCAGAAGCGAGGAGGGCTCGTGGACCCGGAATGATCTTAAAGACGAACACGACGATCTTGACGATGCCAAGGCGGCCCTTAACTCGGATGCCCGAGGCGCAGTCGTGCATATGCAGGCAACGTCGTCCTATACGCCCCAAACCGCACTTGCCAACAGCGCGCGCGTCGATCTTTGCCGCAACGGCGGTGGCGATAAACTCGAGGCGTATGATGAGGACCGCGTCATCCAACGATGCGCCCTGCCTCAGAACCTGCCGGCAACGGGATCTGTTCCCATCGCCGCATGCATCACCGCACTCCTGACCTCGGGCACTGCAGCCATATGGTTCGCTCGCCTTAGATCAGCCACAAAGAAGCACTAGCACGATAAAAAGGCG
>UQNB01000031.1 GCA_900542235.1 uncultured Collinsella sp. | reverse complement strand
TCCGGTTCTCCGTGGCGTGCTTGGCGGCCTCGACTTCCTGGGCGCGGGCCTCAATCACCGAGGCGAGCTGCTTGCGGACCATAGCGACGTAGGCGTCCTCCAGAGCGGAGGAAGCGGACTTAGCGGGAATCTTCATTTCGGCGAGATGACCCATCAGTTCCTTGGAGGTCATGCCGAACTCTTTGGCCAGGGTGGACACACGGACTTTTGCCATATGACTTCACCTACCCTTTCTGGCACCTTAGGTGCCTAGAGACTGAACGAGCGTGGGGTATGCGCCGGGACCTGCCCAGCGCGACCGCGCGCTAGATCAGGTCCTCCGCATCATCGAAGGCGTCGGTGTCGTGGACACCGCAGAAACGGGAGCCGGGACGGGCCTGGTTGCGGCACTGGATGCCGTCCTCGGACACGAACTCGCAGCGACGGACGTCGTCGTCCTCCTCGTCACCGATCAGGTCGGCGGCGGGCTCCTCGTGAACGGGAACGTTCTTGAGGATGTCGGCGGCAAGGGTCTCGGACTTGATGTCGATGTGCCAGCCGGTCAGGCGCGCGGCGAGGCGGGCGTTCTGGCCCTCCTTGCCGATGGCGAGGGACAGCTGGTCGTCGGGCACGATAACGCCGGCGTAGGCCTTCTCCTCGTCGATAAGGACGCGGGTGACCTTGGCGGGCGACAGGGCGTTGGCGACGTAGACGGCCGGATCGGCATCCCACAGGATGACGTCGACGCGCTCGCCACGGAGCTCGCCCACGACGGCGCGAACACGGCTACCCTTGGGGCCGACGCAGGCGCCAACGGGATCCAGGCGATCGTCGAGCGAGTGGACGGCGACCTTGGAGCGCTGGCCGGGCTCGCGGGCGATCGACTTGATCTGGACGGTGCCCTCATAGATCTCGGGCACCTCCTGCTCAAACAGACGACGCATGAGCTCGGGGTGGGTACGGGAGATGACAATCGGCGGACGGCTGTGCTCGCCACGAACCGGCTGCAGGTTGGAGTTGGGGTCGCGAACGTCGATAATCACGGCCTTGATGTGCTGGTTGTGCAGGTAGCGCTCGCCCATCGGACGCTCGTTGCGCTCGTTCTCGTAACGGCGCTGGTCGAAGTGCGGAAGCTCGGCCTCGACGCCCTCGCGAATCTTGACGATCGTGAAGTCAGGCGTGGACTGCAGCACGGTACCGCTGATGAGGTCACCGATGCGGCCGGAGAACTCCTCGTAGATCTGCTCGCGGGCGGAGTTGCGCACGATGGCGTTGATCTCGGCCTTGGCGTGCTGGGCGGCGATGCGGCTCGTGTTCTTGGGAGTGACGTCGATCTCCTCGAACTCGGTGAAGTTGCCCTCCTCGTCCATGGAATCGTCGATCGGCTCCAGACGGTAGACGTAGATTTTGCCGGTGGTGCGGTCGATGGTCACCTTGGCGCCCCACTCAAGATGCAGGATCTCGGCATAGCTCTTGGCGAGCGACTGCTCCAGGCGGTCGATCAGGTAGAGCTGGTCGATGTGCTTCTCCTGGCAAAGCTCCATCAGGGCGGACATCATGTCGGATGCTGCCATCTTACTTTCCTTCCTTCGCGGGCTTGAAGTCATAGGTGGGCTTCAACTTGCACTTTTTAACATCGGAGAAATCGAGGGTAACGGACTCGCCGTCCTCGAGCTCGAGGGTCACGTTCGTCTCGGTGGCGGCGGCAATCTTGCCGGCGTACTTGCGACGGCCCTCGGTGGCGGTGGAGGTGAGCTCGCAGTTCTCGCCCACAAAGCGGGCAAAGTCACTCGGGCGGCGCAGCGGGCGCGCCATACCCGGGCTCGACACCTCGAGCGTATAGCTCGAAGAGATGGGGTCGAGCTCCTCAATCACATCGCCGACCCATTTGGTGTTGGCCGTGACGTCATTGAGCGACAGGCTCTGACCCTCGGCACCCTCGATACGCACGCGCACGCAGGGGGCCTTGGTGGCACCCACGAGCTCAACGTCGACGATGTCGACATCGTGCTGGGGAGCGACGGCCTCGAGCGCGTCGATGATCGCCTGCTCGGTCTTGGTCTTGACCATTGCGGCACCTCCATCCATACAAAAAAGAAGCGGGGCCGAAACCCCACTTCTTTCAATTACAACTT
Source organism: uncultured Collinsella sp. (assembly GCA_900542235.1). Taxonomy (GTDB): domain Bacteria; phylum Actinomycetota; class Coriobacteriia; order Coriobacteriales; family Coriobacteriaceae; genus Collinsella. The sequence continues at coordinate 19,579 of UQNB01000031.1, read as the reverse complement.
CATTTGCAAGCAAACTATACCAATACCTGCACAAACGTGCAACCACAACACAAACCCGCAGGTCAGCGTGAGCACAGGTTCTCCACAAGAAATGGATAATTGGGTGTTGTCGCAAGTATCCATAACCAAAGCGAGGGGCGACTCCCTACGGAATCGTCCCTCGCTTTTTGATGTCAGCTATGCGCGCAGCGCTTACTTGACCACCAGGTTAACCAGCTTGCCGGGCACGCAGATGGCCTTGACGACGGTCTTGCCCTCGAGCCACTTGGCAACGGCTTCTTCAGCGGCAGCCTGCATCTCCTCGTTGGAGGCGTCGCGGGCGACGTCGATGCGGCCACGGACCTTGCCGAGCACCTGTACGACGATCTGCACCGTGTCCTCGATGGACTCAGACAGGTCGAACTCAGGCCAGGCGGCGGTGTAGGCATTGCCCTCGCAGCCGAGTGCCTCATGCCACAGCTCGTCGGCCCAGAACGGGCAGATGGGAGCAAGGACGCTCACGATATCCTTGGCCACACCGTAGCACAACGCCTTGTCACGGGAATCGCCCTCAGTGGCATTGAGGTAGGCGCTCGCCGCGTTGACGAGCTCCATGACGGCCGAGATGGCGGTGTTGAACTGGCCGCGGTCAAAGTCCTCGGTGCACTTGGCAATGGTGCGATGACGCTCGCGATAAAGCTTCATCGCGACCTCGTCGAGCACGGACTTGTCAAAGGCCACGTTGGCGTCGCCGGACTGGACGAGCTGCCACACGATACGCCAGGCGCGCTTAATGAAGCGATTGGCGCCCTCGACGGCCTTGGGATCCCAGTCGAAGTCCTTCTCGGGCGGGGCGATAAACAGGATCGCCAGACGCATGGTGTCGGCGCCGTAGGGCTCGATGACCGAGCTCGGGGGCACGACGTTGCCCTTGGACTTGGACATGGTGTCGCCGTTCTCGTCCTTGACCATGCCCTGGCACAGCAGGTTGGTAAAGGGTTCGTCAACGCTCAGCAGGCCCAGGTCGCGCAGCGCCTTGGTAAAGAATCGGCTGTAGAGCAGGTGCAGAATGGCGTGCTCGATGCCGCCGATATAGTTATCGACAGGCATCCAACGATCGGCAGCCTCGCGGGAGAAGGGCAGCTCGGTGTTGTGCGGATCGGTATAGCGCAGGTAATACCAGCTGGAGCAGGTGAAGGTGTCCATGGTATCGGTCTCGCGCTTGGCCGGGCGACCGCAGACCGGGCAGGTGGTCTCGTAGAACTCCTTGCACTCGGCGAGGGTCTCGCCGGCACCCAGGTCCAGATTCTCGGGCAGCGTCACCGGCAGCTGGTCCTCGGGCACGGGCACGATGCCGCAGTGCTCGCAGTGGATGGCCGGGATGGGGTTGCCCCAATAACGCTGACGGCTGATGAGCCAGTCGCGCAGACGGAACTCGACCTTGCGACGGCCGCAGCCCATCGCCTCGAGGTCGGCCACGATCGCAGCCTCGCCCTCGGAGTGCTTGCCACCGCGCATGCCGGTGTACTTGCCGGACTGGACGAGCGTGCCCTCGGCAGCGTGGGCGCAATCCCAGTCGACGGTCTCGGCATGGAAAGTATCGATGGTCTCGCCGCTGGCCTCGACGGCAGCGCGATCGTCATCGTCCAGGATAATCGGCACAATAGGCAGGTCGTACTTGCGGGCGAACTCAAAGTCGCGCTGGTCGCCGCAGGGAACGGCCATGACGGCACCGGTGCCGTAGTCGGCCACGACGTAGTCGGCAACCCACACGGGGACCTTCTCGCCGTTGACAGGGTTTACCACGTAACGGCCGGTAAAGGCACCGTGCTTCTCGAGGGTGCCCTGGGCACGCTCGACGGCAGAGATATGCTTGGAGTCCTCGACAATCTTGGTGACGGCCTCCTCATATTCCGTGCCCTCGACGAGCTCGTGCAGGCGCGCGTACTCGGGAGCCAGGACAAAGAAGGAGACACCGAAGAGCGTGTCGGCTCGCGTGGTGAAGACGGTGATCTTACCCTCGTCGCCCTCGATGGGCTCGCCATCCTTGTCGCACAGGGTAAAGTCGACCTCGGCGCCCTCGGAGCGGCCGATCCAGTTGGCCTGCATCTGCTTGACGCGCTCGGGCCAGCCGGGGAGCTTCTCCAGATCGTCGAGCAGCTCCTGGGAGTACTCGGTAATCTTGAAGTACCACTGCTCCAGGTCGCGCTTCTCGGGCTCGGTGCCGCAGCGCCAGCACTTGCCCTCGGTGACCTGTTCGTTGGCCAGAACGGTCTTGCAGGTGGGGCACCAGTTGACCGGGTTCTTCTTGCGGTAGACCAGGCCCTTTTCCCACAGCTTCTCAAAGATCCACTGACCCCAGCGGTAATAATCGGGGCTGCAGGTCTTGACCATGCGATCCAGATCGTAAGAGAAGCCCATGCGCTTCATCGTGGCGAGCGCCTGGTCCATGTTCTTATACGTCCAGGCGGCAGCCTGCGTGTTGTGCTTGATGGCGGCGTTCTCGGCGGGCAGGCCAAAGGCATCGAAGCCAATGGGATGCAGCACGTCGTAGCCGCGCATGCGGGCCTGACGGGCCATGGCATCGCCGATGGTATAGTTGCGCGCGTGGCCCATGTGCAGGTCGCCCGACGGATACGGGAACATCTCGAGCACGTACTTCTTGGGCTTGCTGTCGTCGGTGTCGACGGCAAAGAGGTTGGAGTCCTCCCAGGCCTTCATCCACTTGGACTCAATGGCCTGCGCGTCGTAAGCAGGGATCTCGTCCTTATGATCTGTGCAATCGCACATATCAGCTCCTTTGTTAGCTGGGTTGGGGCGGGGCGTTCTTACCTTTACTCGCTGCAGCGGACAGTCCTGCTCGCACGAAGAGCACATTAAGTGCTCTTCGGCTCGTGCGGAACTTGCAGCGAGCAAAGGTAAGAACGCCCCGCCACATCGTTAACTCGCATGATGATAGCAAATACGACAAGCGAGATGCCTGCGACTTGCAGGCATCTCGCTTTATCTAAATAACGTGGTTGATGCTCAACCTTTGATATGCAGCTCTTACCTTACCGATAGGAAACGCTCTGCTGAGAGTCCTTGACGACTACGTCGTGGGCGCCGCCTTCGACGATGGAGGTGGAGCTGACCAGCGTCAGGCGCGCCTTTTCCTGGAGCTCGGGGATCGAGAGGGCGCCGCAGTTGCACATCGTGGACTTGACCTTGTAGAGCGTGCCGCCCACGCCGTCCTTGAGGGAACCGGCGTAGGGAACGTAGGAGTCGACGCCCTCGACGAAGCTGAGCTTTGCAGCACCGCCCAGGTCGTAGCGCTGCCAGTTGCGAGCACGCGCGGAACCCTCGCCCCAGTACTCCTTCATATACTGACCGTTGACGTTGACGCGCTCGGTCGGGCTCTCGTCAAAGCGGGCGAAGTAGCGGCCCAGCATCATAAAGTCGGCACCCATGGCAAGGGCGAGCGTCATGTGGTAGTCGTAGACGATACCGCCGTCGGAGCACACGGGCACGTAGACGCCGGTCTCCTCGTAGTACTCGTCGCGAGCACGGCAGACGTCGATCAGCGCGGTGGCCTGGCCACGGCCGATACCCTTGGTCTCACGGGTGATGCAGATGGAACCGCCACCGATACCGACCTTGATGAAGTCGGCGCCGCAGTCTGCCAGGAAGCGGAAGCCCTCGGCGTCGACGACGTTACCGGCACCGACCTTGACGTCCTCGCCGTAGTTGGCGCGAATCCACTCGATGGTGCGCTTCTGCCACTCGCTAAAGCCCTCGGAGGAGTCGATGCACAGGACATCGGCGCCGGCCTCGATGAGCAGCGGCACGCGCTCTGCATAGTCGCGGGTGTTGATACCGGCGCCGACCATGTAGCGCTTGTCGTTATCGAGCAGCTCGTTGGGGTTGGTCTTGTGGCTGTCGTAGTCCTTGCGGAAGACGATGCCCATCAGGTGATCGTAGTCGTCGACGATGGGCAGGGCGTTGAGCTTATTGTCCCAGATGACGTCGTTGGCAACCTTGAGGCTGATGTTCTTGTCGCCCACGATGAGCTGCTCACGCGGGGTCATGAACTCGGAGACCTTCGTCTGGTGGTCATCGCGGCTGGGGCGATAGTCACGGCTGGTGACGATGCCCAGGAGCTTACCCTTGGGAGTGCCGTCATCGGTGACCGGCATGGTGGAGTGACCGGTCTTCTCCTTGAGCTCAATGACCTGCTCCATGGTCATGTCGGGGGTCAGCGTGGAATCGGACTGAACAAAGCCGGCCTTGTGATCCTTGACGGCCTTGACCATAGCGGCCTCGGACTCGGCGCTCTGGGAACCGTAGATGAAGGACAAGCCGCCCTCGGTAGCGAGCGCGACACCCATGTCGACGCCCGAGACGGATTGCATGATGGCGGAAACCATGGGGATGTTCAGGGTGATTGCCGGCTTCTCGCCGCGCTTAAAGCGGGTTAGCGGCGTCTTAAGAGAGACGTTGTTGGGGATGCACTGCGAGGACGAGTAGCCAGGGACCAGCAGATACTCCGAAAACGTGTGGGACTCACCGGGAAAGAACGTAGCCATGTTTCTCCTTTATCCATGCGACCGGTCGGCTGCAGGCCTCGTAGGACCCAGCCCAACCTTGGGCGCCCAATACTGGGGAAGTATCTTAACGCACTTTGACTGCTACAATGCATGATTTAAGAAGAGCACACGAGGGTTTGACGCAGGCTTTGCGTTTGCCCAGCAAACACTTTAGCGGGGAGACGTGGAGCGTATGAAGTACAAGACAACGGCAAAGTTGGTCATTCAAGCGTGCGACAAGGATTTGCCGGGCGTGTTTGGTCATGGCTGCGTCTTGCTGCTGCAGGGTATTGCCCGCGAGCACTCGCTCAACCGCGCTGCCAAGAGCATGGGCATGGCGTATTCCAAGGCCTGGCGCATTGTGAACGAGGCTGAAGGGCAGCTGGGCTGCAAGCTCATCGAGCGCGACGGTGCTCGCGGATCCACGCTCACGCCGGCCGGCGAGCGCGCCATAGCAGCCTACGAAGAGCTTCAGGCCGACATCAACAACGTCATCGCCTCCAAAGCCAACGACCTCATCGCCAGCATCAACGCGGAGTAGTCCTTTTAGGCGGTTTTTAGCCCACAGCGCCCTAGGGTTGAGGCTCGCGCCACAAAACGGGCCTATCTACTACGTTTAGTTGAATACCCTCGACCATACCGGACATTATGAAATTAAAACCGCTGGTAAACAGCTTGGTAATTTTCAAAATGGGCGAGTGCGGTCGACCCCTATTGCTTAAACGTAGTAAATAGGCCGTTATCGTGACACAGACCCCGATTAGCTACTTGCGAAGGGCGTTATCGAGAGTGGCAGCCACCTGCAGGGGGTCGTCGGTGCCGGCGAAGAGGCGGATGGCACTCCCCTGCTTGCCGTGTGGTGCCGAAAGGCGCGTTGCTGAGCCGCCGGCGGGTGATGTGCGGAATTCGTCCGGCAGTATGCTGAAAAATTCACCTGCGATGCAGTCCATCAGGTCAAACTCTACTGCCGGGCCAAAACCGTGCTCCAGGATGCCGGTCGCGACGGCATGGTCGGGATGCGAGGTCAGCCCGGGATAGCACACGTTGCGTACCATCTCGTTGGCGGCCAGATACTCGGCCAGCGCACGGGCGCGGTCGAAATGCGCTTGCATGCGGGTGTCGATCGTGTCGAGCCCGTGCTCTAGAACCTCGGCCTCATCGGAGGACAAGTCGAGTGCGGCCAATCCGCAACCCTCGAGCAGCGCATGCGCGCACTCGGCCGCAGCGTCCACGCGATGGCGCTTAAGCTGCGAGCGTGCCACCGAAGCGGCAACGAGCTTGCGCGGAGCCCTACCGGCGCACACGCGGTCGAGCGCCTCGAGCGACAGAACGGCACCCAAACGCAGCGGATCGCAGCCAAAAGCCGACGCCACGGTGTTGTCCACAACCAGCAGCGCGCGGGCCCCACGAGCCGCCCGACCCAGCACGCGCAGATCGGGCACACGCAGACCAAACCCGCCGATGGAGTTGACGAACCACCACAGGTGCGGCCCCTCGGCATCAAACGAAGCATCAAAGCCCTCGGACGCGCCAGCAAACGCCGCAGCCACGGGCTCCCCCACCAGCGTAACATTGCAGCCATCAAAGCCGCAGGCAAACGCATCGGCAAAGTCATCCGCAAAGGCCACCAAGCGATCGCCGGGCTGCACAATCCCCAGTAGCGACAGCGCCGCCGGCACATGCGAGGCCGCAACAAGACGCGCCTCACGCGCGCCGGCCCTTACAGCCCAGGCCTCTTCTAACTGTTGCACGTACACGCGACACCGTCCCTTAAATAAAAATAAAACTGAACCAAATTAGCCCATCCTGGAAGAGCACATGCCAGCGAGCGGGCAGCTGTCGTGGCGAGGTGCCGTGAAAGAGGAGCGACGCGTACTTCATGTACGCGAGCGACGGTTTGAGCGGCAGATCGCCCGGCAGATGTCCGCGCAGCGTCGAGCGGTCCGGCGTTTGTTAAAACGCCGGAACATAGTTAGCCGTGATATTCGCCGTTGTATTGGATGAGCGTCAGGTCTTCCACGCCGTCGAGTGCACGGATGGCGTCGGCATAGGGCATATCCACACCGTCCGAGAACACCTCGACGGCCATCTCGACCTTGTCGCCGCGCATGGTCTTGGACTTGACGGAAAACTTGGTGCGGCCAAACGCGCGCACGATATCGTCGCCGGTGGTCTGCCCCGTGTAGTGGATGACCATCATGTACACGCGCGCCTTGTCTTGGTGGCTCGCAAATCCGGCAATCATCACCACGATCACCACTGCCGTGAGCCCCACGAGCGCGTACATGCCGGCACCCGCCGTAATGCCCGTGGTAATGGCCCAAAACAGATACAGCAGGTCGAGCGGGTCCTTGACCGCCGTACGATAGCGGACGATGGACAAAGCACCGACCATACCGAGCGAGATGACCACGTTGGTCGAGATCGCGAGCGTGACCATGCAGGTAAGCACGCACATGCCCACGAGCGTCACGGCAAAACTGCGCGAATACACCACGCCGGTAAAAAAGCGCTTGTACACGTAATAGATCAGGATGCCCATGGCGAGCGCCACGAGCAGCGACAGGCCGATCTTGGCAGGGTCGACCTGGCCAAACGCCTCCAAGACGGAGTTCTTAAAAAAGTCCCTGGTGCTCATGGTCTAAATATCCCCTCGGTTCCCAAAATCCGATTCCCAGTAGTTAAAACCGCGCAGGTAGGCGGTCTTTTCGTAACACAGGCAGTACTTGGAGACCGCCGTGAGCTCGGCCGCGCCCGGAGGCACCATATCGCGCACGAGCTGCGGGCAAAACTCCGTAAACTTGACCTCCATCACCAGCTTGCCGGGCTCCAGGACCGGCAGCGCGGGCAGCGTCGCGTCAAAGATGTCGAAGCTTCCCACCGCGGCGCGCACGTTCATGTCAAACGTGATGCGCACCGTGCCCTCGTCCATCACCCACGGCTCGCGCTCATAGTCCACGATGGTCCGCGGGCGCATCATATTACAGATGCACTCGATGTAGAACTCACGACAGAGCGGATAGGGGCTCCTCAGCAAAAAGTCGTAGTCGCCAGCAAGAATCTGCTCAAACTCACCGCGCGTGAGCGGCGCGTCCTCCTTGTAGATCCAGCTGCCGTACTTCTTTTTGCGCTCGAGCTTAATCACCTTGTCGCTGCCGTTATAGATGCGCACGCGATACTTTTTGCGCATGAGAATACCGGCGTCTTTTTCCTCGTAGGCCGAGTTGCAGTAGTCGTCAAAGTACAGGCTGCGAATGGTGTAACCGCCCGAGCGCGCATGCTTGTCCAGCTTGAACACCGGCGCCATGCGACAGGCAAGCGCGGCGTGCTCGCCCTCGTTGATGAGGTACTTGAGTTCGTGGCGGTAGCGCTCCTGCGTGCTGCGCTCGGGCGGGGCAGCCAAGCGCTCAAGCAGCGCGCTAGCCCTCCTCATACGTGTCCTCCACGACCTTACCGCCGTCCTGCACGTAAAAACACTTCATGCCGTACTGCTTGCCATCGTCGGTCACATAGTAGTCAAACGCATCTTGCGTATAGTCGTCGGAGTTGGTGGCGCGCACGCGCACAAAATACTGGCCGGCATCGGGCGCATCGCAGGTCACCTCGGGCAGCAGCACGTCCTCGGCCTTAAAGACCACGTCCTTGATGGCGTAGTCGCGCGCCAGCTCCACGGTGTAGCGAACGTCACGCGCCTTAAAGTCGTAGGAAGCATCCCAGTTTATGCGCAACTTACCGTTATCAATCTGCGGCACGCCAATGTAGAACGGCATGGGCTTCTTATAGCTCTCGCGGAAGCTCTGGTAGTTCTCCTCGATCTCGGAAGGAATCGCCGCGGCGATTTGCTCGTATTGATCCTTGGTGACAGGCAGATTCTCCAGGTCGGGCGCAGCAAAGACGAGCGACTCCGTGACCTCGCGATAATGCTCGATCATCTTGCTCAGTCGCTCCTCGGTCAAATACGAGCGCAAGTCCTTGACGGCACGATCGAGCTCGCTGCGGAACGACTTGCTGCGCAACGCGCGGTTAAACAGCACGTTGCCCCAGTAGTTGCTCACGCCGCGCTCCCAGCTCGCATAATCCGAGAACCCCTTCAGGCTCAGCTCAAGCTTACGCAGCATGCCGTCGTTATCCCAATCCAGGATGTACCAGACCTTGGAGTTAAGCGGGCTGTACAGATAGCAGTTACGGTTCTGCGTATCGCAATTGCCCGTCAAGATCTGAAACGCCATCCAATAGGCCAGGTTCTCGGTATCGAAGTAGGTGTCGAGTACATCGTCGATCTTTTGCGTATCGTCGTTGAGCGCATCGAGCATCTCGATTAACTTGGTATGGTCCGAATCGCCCTTAATCTCGAGCATGCCCTCAAACGCCGTCTGGTTATAGTCAGGGTCATCCGCCAGCTTGATAGTGTCTTCGAAGCGATGGAAATCGAAGTTGTTCACCTTATACAGATGCGCGCTCTTATCCAGACCGTGGGCCTTGAGCGCCGTCTTGTTGAGCTGCTCGACCTGCGTAAACAGTCCGTAGTCCTCAAAGGTGTCGTTAGATTTTTCGGTCTGGTCGCACACCCATAAGTGCACAAACTGCGTGCGCAAGCCCATCATTTGGGGAATGCCACGAATCAGATCGTAAGCCATCTTGTTGCGAAAACGCATGCCCTCGCCCATATGCTTGTTGAGCGCAATCGCGCGCTGCTGGCGCCACGTGCCCTTGCCCTTTTTGAGCTCCACCTTGTAGTTCTTTTGCGTATAGGAACTCGACGTCTGACCGCGCACCTGCACCGTGGCGTTAGGCGCCTCCTCGCCATAGCCCACTTCACCAGCAACGGGGCCCTTATCATCGCCTGGCTGCAGCAGGCCCATAACCTGATAGCGCGTAACACCCATGTCGGCATAGTCATACACCGAGTACGTATTGATCTCGGCCCAACTATGGTCGGTGTTCTCGGAGCTGTTGCCACGAGAGACCGTCAGGTACATGGTCACAATGCCCGAGTCGTCGTAGACCTCGTACAGCTCGTCCTTGTCGCGAAGATGCTTGGTCTCGCTAGACGCATCGGCCTTTTTAATCTTGCCCTGTTTCTTGGTCTTTTTTTTCGAGGATTCGTCCTGCGAAGAGCAGCCCGAAAGCAGCAATGTGCCGGCAGCCGCCTCAATCAAGCGGCGACGCGATATCATCCTATCGGTCATCAGGACCTCCCCAACGATTGCGATACACGCGAACCACCATGCGCTCAAACGCACCATGCGGCTCGTCCTCTAAACGCAGCTCCTCATAGCGCTGCTCGAAACGGTCGAGCAAGCGGCCCAGCTCCGTAAAGCGACCCGTTTTGTCGGTCGCCACAATGGGCTGCTGGCTCAGGATACGATACGGCAAGTTGGCGGTATAGGTATCGAGCCGCATGAGTGCCACAACAAAAAACACCGCCGCACCCAACAAAAAGCCAAAGCCATAAAACTGCTGCGGCAAGAGCAGCGACACGGCTGTCGCCAGCCCCGCCACACCGGCAAACAGGCCCGAGGCCAACACGGCCCCCTTGTAGTCGGTAAAGTACAGCAAGATGAGCATCACCGTATTGCCCACGGCATACAGGCCATAGCCCACACATAACGTGCGAAAATACCCGTGCATCAGGTTGTTGAAGCCCAGTGGCAGGGCCGAGAGCACCGTGGTCTCGAGCGAGATGACTGCTGCCGTCACAAACAGCTGCTTGAGCGCGCAAAACCACAGCTCCCGGTTGAGCGTGGCGAGCATTTCCTCCTCGGCCACCACGATGTCGCCCACCACGCCGCCGTCGTTAAACAGGCTGTAGTAGTCGCGGTAGCGCGGATAGAAGTTGACCTCGACCGACACCACAAAGTTGACGTTCGTGACAAGGATCGTCAAAAACGCAAGCAACGCCGGCACATCATGATAGGGCGCGCCGTAAAACAGGCCTTTGACCTGCACGCCAATGGGCCCTGTCCAAATAATCACCAGATGCGCAAAGAGCCCCAGGTTGGTAAACAGGCCCGTGAGCGCCAGCGGCATAAACTGATCGAGCCACTGCAAAAAGAGCCAGGGGCTGCGATCGCTCTGCGGAAAATACCGGTACAGCAGCACCGCGTCCCAGGTGAGCATGACACCGTAGCCCAGGGCGATTGATGCCAGCAGGCCCTCGACCGGTGGCAGCCCCAGCGCCAGAGCGGCCAGGGCGCACAGGCATGCCACGCCAATGGCCGCGGCAAAGCTGCACAGAATGCCGCGGTAATCCTTGATGGCCGTGAGATAGCTCATGCCGTTCCAATTGACGATCATAATGTTGAAGAGCCACAGGCACAGCAGCCCCTGCAGCAGCGTGGCGCCCGAGAACAGCAAAAAGATGCCGTAGAGCACCGTGCCCGCAACGAGCATGATGGCGTTGGAACCCCAAAACGAGGGCAAGACCTCTTCTTCGCGCTCGGCAAACAGCATGTCGGCCAAAAAGCGCGTGACCGGCATGGAGAAAAAGCTCGTGAGCGTAAGCGACGCCAGCAGCGTATAGGTCACCATGCACACCAGCAGATCCTGGTTGGCACGTCCCACACCCCACAGACCGCACAGCACCAAGATACCCACCTGGAGCAGCACGCCCAGCAGCATAGGACCCGTGCACACAATGCCGGCGTAGCCATAGGCGCGCATCGTGGCAAACAGACCTTTGCGCCTAAACAGGCGCTTGAGCTCAAAACCGATTCCGGCCACCGGCTACTCCCCCTCTCTGGGCAAGTCAAACGCACGCGCCGTCTCGTCATACAGCGCGCGATAGTTGGCGAGCATCTGCTCGTGCAAAAAGTACGTGGCAACGCGACGCTGGCCGCGCTCCCCCATTTCCAGGCGGCGGGCACGGCTCGCGCACATGCGTTCCATGGCATCGGCCAAGCCCTTGCGATACATGGGCGGCGTCACAAAACCTGCCACGCCAAAGTCGTCACCGGGGGCGCCCTCGAGCAGCTCACGGCAGCAGCCGACCTCGGTCGTCACACAGGGGCGACGTGCAGCAAGCGACTCCAGCACGCTGAGTGGCTGGCCCTCGGAGATGCTCGTCAAAATGGTAAAGTCGAGCTTTTCCATGTACTCGACCACGTTGACGCGGCCGGTAAAGATCAGGTCGCGCACGCCCAGTGTCTCCACCAGCGCATGACACTCGGCGCCGTACTCCTCATCGTCCACGCCGCCCATAATATGCAGGCGCACCTTGGGCAGGCGCTCGTGCAGCTCAAAGAAGGCATAGATCATGGTCTTAACGTCCTTGATGGGCGCCAGACGCACCACCGCGCCAATGTCCACCCAGCCGTCATCGGGCTTTAAGGGAATGTCCTTAAAGCGGTCGAATTGAATGCCGTTGGGGATGACCAGGCATTTGTCCGCATCGCAGCCCATGTCGATCTGCGTCTTGCGGGCGTTGTGAAACAGGCTCGTCACGCGGAAGGCGCGACGGTAGATCTCCTCCGAAAGCAGGTAGAAAAAGCGAATCCAGCGGTCCTTAAACGACGGCACCACCCAGTCGGCGCGAATGATCTCTTCCTCGCGCTCGCGCGTGTAGATACCGTGCTCGGTTAGCAATGCCGGCGCGTTATGAACGCTCGAGCCAAGACTCGCAAGCAGGCCGCCGTAGCCGGTCGAAATGGCATGGTACACGTCGGCCACCGGAACCTCGCTGCCCAGCAGATAGAGCACGGGCAGCAGCATGGAGCGCATGGTGTGGAATGCGTCGGCAAAAGGCGTGTAGGGGTACTCGGCCAGGCACACGTCGCGGAAGATATCCATAAAGGTGCGGCTCTGCAAAAATGAGAGCGGATGCACGTGGCGGCGCTGGAAGATATCGAACAGCCCGTCCCAATCCGGATTGGAGAGCGAAACCAGACGGCGCAACGCCTCGCGCTCGCGGTCGTTAAAGTCGACTTCTTGTTGCTCGCCCGAAAGCCGCAGGGCATCGTCCAGAAACACCTCGTGCACCTCGGCAACGTTGCCGGGCAGCTCATAGACAAACTTACCGCGGTCGGCAGCATGCGCGCCAATCACCCACAGCACAAACTCGTGCTCGGGCATGGCCTGTATATAGCCGTGCATCCATGTGGACACGCCGCCGTGCACATAGGGGTAGCAGCCCTCGAGCACCAAGCAGATTCTCATTTGTCGCCACCCTCCTTGCGCGCAATGGTCACCGTCTTGTTCGTGGCCTTGACCAGGTACAGGTCGCCCGTCAGATGCGTAATCTCGCCACCCGTGACCGCACCTGGCTCGCCATTGTTGGCGCGGAACATGAGCCACGCTTCGTCGTGGAAATTGCCCAGACTGAGTGTCCAGGCATCCGCGTTTGCATCCACGCTCACCGTCACGGACGAAAAGCGCTGGATGGCGCCCGAGCATTCCGAACCGGTCTGGCGACGTAGGTCGGGCGCAGACTTGGTAAGCCAGTCCAGGTAGTCGGTCAGGCCGCCCTTGTAGACCTCCCAGCCTTGCCTGGCGCCTCGATCGGGATCCAGCAGGTCATCGGGATGCATAAAGTGCGTGCTCACGTAGTGCATGTTGAGCTCGGACACGGCAGCCAGGCGCATGTAGGAATCGTCGACCATGCCGCCCGAGACAATACGCGGCTGCTCCACGATGCCATCGCTCGCCACACCAAATTCCTGCACGTAGGGCAGGTCGGTTCCGTCCTCAAAGTACGTACTGGCAATGGTCTTAATGCGCGGCACGTCCTCGCCGATGATCTTGCGCGCGCGGGCCGAAAGGATATTCGACGGCGGCACGTAGACCGAGCCGTGCGCGTTGGGCAGCACCTCGTCCTGAAAGGCGATAAGCTCGTTGAGCGATGCAACGATCGTCTCCTTATTCTTCCACGTCTTGTAGTCGTACAGCGTGCCATAGTCGGTGTCCCAGAGTGCCAGCGGCTGATGGTTGTAGCCGTGAAAGCCCAGCTCTCCGCCCATCTGCAGCAGCATGCCGCCAAAGTAGCGGAACTGCGTGGTATCGGCCTGGCGCGCGGGCTCGGTCTGGTTGACCGCATCCTCGTAGTTTTCGATCATCACGCCGGTATAGCGAATGCCGTATTTTTGCGCGAGCTTTTGCAGATCGGGCCACCAGACCTTGGCATAAAAGTCGGCAATGGAAAGGCCGTAGTCGCGCTTAATGTAAGTGCCGTCACCCGAGGGCACGGGGCTCGGGAAATCGTCCAGGTAAAACACCGCGCTATTGATGACCGGATAGGCCGTGGCATCGCCCAATAGGCTCACGGCCGCGGCATAGAAACCACGCATGACCTTGTCGTAGATACCGATATTGCACACCACGGTACGGCCGTTGCCGCAATCGCTCGACCAAATAAGCGGAGTACCCGTGTCACCGGTTTTAGCCCACACGTGGGCCGTCTCACGCAGCGAAACCGAAAGCGACGAATCAAAAGGGTCCGATAACTCATAACGCTGGCCACCGCCGATCATAAAGTCCTCGCTCGGCACGATGCTCTCTGCCGTCGCATATTCATAGCCGGCAGAATCGATGCCCAGCTTGGGACCGATTGCCTGCAGGTAGCTGGAGTTATCCGGCGTCATGGCGAGCATCAGCGAACCGCCGGCACTCACCCAGCTCATGATGTCGGAGAGGTGCGTACCGAGCCCGTCGAGCGACGGCATCAGTAAAATCACGCGGTCGAAGGATGTGAGGGAAGGAATCGCATCAACACCATCGGTGGCAATATCCACATCGCGGTGGGCGATCTTCATGTCAAGCAAGATCTGGTCGAACTGCTCTTTGACGTCCTCGACGCCATCTTGGTCCGAGTCGGTAATAACCAAGCACGTGGGCTTTTGGCCAAACATCGCCGAGCTTGCCGGCACCGCGTCGTTGGCAGCGAGCATGCCCAGCTTATGCTGCCCGGCGCTGTACTGCACGCCGGCACGCTCGATCAACAGCACGGCGGCCATGGCGATAAAGACCGCCCATACCACGAGCAGCCCCATCCAGCGAAAGTGGCCCGCACGCTCGCGGATATGTTGCACCACGCTCATCGAGCCTCCTCTCCTTCGCGCCAAAATGCCAGCCTCTCGCGATTTTCGGCATTCAAATACACATGCTGCTTGTCGATCGCATCGATTACGCGCTGTACCGCCTGTCCATCGCGACGAATCACAGCCAAGCGCAGGCAGAGCATCCACACGTCCTGCTCGTCTGACGCAACGATCACCAACTGGCTCGCGACGTCCTCTGCCTTATCGATCTCGCCGGCATCGGCCAGCGCCGTGGCATAGCGGATGCGCAACGCCGGCCCGTCCTCGCGTTCGCAACGACGCGCGAGCAAGCGTGCATACTGCTGACGCTGAATCTGTGCCACACGCCCCTCTGCCAAACCCGAGTCCAGATAGGCGCCCAAAAAGTCGCAATACGCATCCAGGTTATGCGAGCTGGGATCGGTCTTAAACGCGCGCTCCAGCTGCTGCAGTTTAAGGTCGGACTCCTTGGAAATCTGCGCCACCGCCGTCGCGGCATAGTGCGCCACCTCAACGTCGTCGTTAAGCTTAGCCGCTTGCAGCTGCGCCAGGTACGCATCAGGCTCCTCGGTGAGCATGGAGACGGCGCCGGTCTGCCGGGTCGTTGACGATCAGCGCTTCCTCGAGCGGCACCACTCCATCATCGCCCTCGCGCCCCTGCACCAGCATGCCGCGATGCATGTCGTCGTTAATGCGAAGCGTCTCCAGCGTGGCGTCCTTGAGGTCCGCGCCGAACACCGCGCCACGCACCGAGAGTAGTGCCACGAGCAACGGGCCCCACAGCGGTACGAGCACCATCACAGTAAGCATGTGCCCTCGAACCGGCAGCAAGCCCAGTTTCATAAGCGTCCACAGCACCAGACACACCAGCGCATGAATTAATAGCAGTACGGTAGCAACAACAAGCGAGATCAAGCGGCCTCCCCTTCACCGCTTCCGGTGGGCGCGATGCGTTGCATCAGGGCCACAACGTCCTCGCTGCCGACGGGTTCCACTGTAATGTGCTTGGCGGCCATGCGTTTGCAAATAACGGGAAGGTCAGCCTCGGTTGCCTGTCGCATGAGTAGGTAAAGTGTGTCTCCATCGACCAGGCCCGCAGCGTCACTCTCGCGAATCGCCGAACCAATGGCGCCGACCAGCTCACCAACAGGCTCCATGCCCGGCACCACGCGCAGGAGCAAGAAGCTCCCCATCTTATTGTCCGCAAGCGCCTGCTCGGCGGCGAGTTCCTGGCCAAAAGCATCGTGGCTGAGAACGCACGTGCCGGCAACGCAGCGCTTATCCTGCGACATGGCCTCGTAATCGAAGGCGCGTCCCAGAGCGCTTTCCACCAGGCCGCACAAGATGCGGAACAGGTTTTGGTAGTACAGGGTCATTTGGCTTTCGGCCACGTGACGCACAAAAATCAACACGGCTGGGGCTCCATCGCGTTCGATCGCATAGCCAAACATCGGAAGCCCCGACGTCAGCGCGCGGTTCACCCACAAACCCGAGATCGCACCTTGGAGCACGGGCGCAAGGTCATCGAGCGAGAGCGAACGCGGCACATCGTTGGAAATCGCCGGGCTCGCCGCTACCAGGCGTGCAAATGCCCCGCCCGAAACATGGTAGATCGTCACCGAATCGTTCTCGAGAATCTCGCCCAGCAGCTCACAGCACTTGCGGTATATATCACGCGGGTTGAGTACGTCGAGCTCCTGTGTCACAGCAAAGATTTTGCCAAAGCTGTCGTGGCGCCCCACAATCTGTCGCTTATAGGCACGCTTGTCCTCGATCGCGTCGTGGTAGAGCTGCGTAAGGAACGTATTGCGGTTGCGCACGAGCTCGTTTTGATCGCACTCCGCCCTAATGGCTTCGCTGTTGCGCAGCTGAACATAGCCACACACGGCGCCCACCACAAAGTACGCAATAAACGGCAGCCAGTTGGACGGTTCGTAGAACAGGCCCTGGAAGGTATAGCCGTACTGAGTAAAGTAGCTCGCGGCCAAACCAACCGACGCCAGCAGCGCCGCAACCAGGCCAAAGTCCAAGCCATACAGCGTGCCGATCAGTACCACGTAGAGCAGGCGATAATCGAGCACGTTGAGCTGGGCCGATTGTGAGAACAGATGCTCCAGCACCTCGAACAGAACCCAGGCGGCTGCCGTCTCCAGGCATTTAATAGGCAGCGTGCGCATTTGGATGCGGTCGATGGCGGCGCGCAAGGGGCTGACCTTCTTTGCGCGGCCAGCATCCCAACGCGCTTGAACGGTCGAAAGATCGCGCAGCAAGTCGTAGCGCTGAAACCAGCCATAGCGCACGCGAGCGACGTCGCTGGCGGGCAGGGTGTAGCCGGCAGAATCGCCATAGGCAACGGCAAGGCCGGGGAACAGCGCCTGAAGAGCCTCGCCCACTTCACCCGCCGTGTGATGGAAGGCATCGGCAACGTCGAGCGTCTCAAAAGAGACATCCCAGCTATCAAAGATACGGCGCACCAGCACCGCAAGCTCCTCGGCACACAGCAGGGGAAACGCTGCATCCCGCGCGCCCTGCAGAGCGACCGATCCGGTTGAGCACGCGTCGAACAGCGGCACCAAAAACGGGTCCTCCAGCGCGGCAGACGCGGTATACAGGAACGGCACGCGCAGGATCTTGGTCTGAACGCCCTCGCGAGCAGCGTAGTAGCGGCACAGGTCGTTGGCTGCGCACGCGATAATGCCCTTGCCCGTTCGCCTCGCGGCATCGGCGGCACCCTCGGCACCTGCGGGACCTGCTATATACAACAGCTGGATCCGGCGACCCATGCACGCGCGAATGACCGAACGCAGAAGCTCGATATCGCCCACGCTATCGATATGCGGGGTAAGGTAATTAGAAAGGTAGACCACGCGGTCGAACTCATAGGCCTGCTCCAAGTGCTGGAGCAGCTCTTTCCACGAGGCATGGGGCGACAACTCATCGCGGCGCGTGTCCTGCGCGGCTACGACCTGCACATGGTCCCCGGGGAACGCCTTGGCACAAAAGTCATCGTCAACATATGCGGTGTTGCCAACAACCAGCACCTCCATGGCGCACCCCTCCCCTAAAATCCACTTTAGTCATAGTCAAACATGCGTATTTTACGCTGTCAACGCGAGCTAGAGCGCCTTTAAGGCTGTTTTAAGAACTTTTTTAGAAGCCCAGAGGTCGAAAGCGAACTCGCAAAACGAAACAGGTCCAATCCAATGCAGAATATATGTGTAACACAATCGGTTACATGATATGATGAACACGAACAATATGATGTAACGCGATTGGTTACAGGAATGAAAATACGCTACGCCAACAAAAGGCTCGAGGAAATATGTACCGACGAAAAGAAGTGCAGGAAATTTAGGTCCGACATCGTAAGGGGTGTAAAGCTCCGACACAACGCATTAGAGACAGCCAGCTCGATGGAGGATCTAAAGAATCTAGACCCATGCGGAAGATGGCATCAGCTTTGCGGTGATAGAGAGGGTCAATGGGCGGGGAAACTAAACAAGAATTATCGAATTATTGTCGAGCCAATTAACGGATATATGAAAGTAACTAAGGTCGAAAAAACAACGGACGAAGAATCCTCAGTAAAAGTTCTATCAATTGAAGACTATCACTAGGCACATAAAGGAAGCAGAACAATGGGAACCAACTATGCGGTTGCACCTGGCATGTATTTACAAGAATGGCTAGATGACGAGCAGATGACGCAGCAGGCCCTTGCCGACCGACTTGGCATCTCCCGCAAAACGGTTAACGGGATACTAAAGGGTACGCAGCCCATCTCGCAAGACACCGCCATTAAGCTTGAAAGAGTCACCTCTATTCCCCGGGATAGCTGGATTCGCTTCGAGGCAAAGTACCGTGAAGATCTCGCTAGGCTCGAAGATGAGCTAAAAATGGCAAGCTCCGCCGACATCATCACCCCGCCGTTAGGAAAGTTTCTTCGCGACAAAGGGCTTACTACCGCCACCAAAAGAAACCCTGGCAAGCTCGTATCTGATTTTTTGAATGTTGTTGGTTACGGCAGCATGGATGCTTATGCGAAAGGCGTCGATTGCGTCTTCTCCTCCATTGCGACGCTAAAAGAGGCAGGTAAACCCGTTGACCCCGCAAGCATGATGGCTTGGATTTCGCTAGGTGAAAGCGCCGAAACGCCAACAACCAATGGGGCTAAAGCATACAACGAGGTATCGCTCAGAGACTCTTTGAGCTCATTAAGACAACGCGCGGCAACGACAGACGATATGACCTTAACGGACATTACGCATCAACTGGAGCAATGCGGCGTCACGCTCCAGTTCATTTCTGCGCCAGATCAATTTCCGCTACACGGAATAACGCGTTGGACCAAAGACGGGAGACCCGTAATCCAGATGACGGGCAGACGCAAAAAAGACGGCTTTATCATTTGGACTCTGTTCCACGAAATCGGGCACATTCTAAATGACGGGAACGTAGGAATCACTCTTAGCTACATTGACGAAAAGCAAAGTTCAAAGAGCGATTCCGAGAAGCGCGCCAACGCCTTTGCGAGAGAGGTTCTTATGGGACCAGAGGGCCTCTCGCCCTATCATGACTGCAAGACCCCGACGACAATCCAACGCATTGCTCAAGGCAGAGGAGTCTGTCCGGGAGTCGTGGTGAACCTGATGCACCGAAAGAGGATGCTCGACTACAGCTGGTGCAACGATCTTCTTAAAGATATGACAATCCCATTTAAGATCTAAAACAACCGGTTGATTGCAGTCAGAATTCGCCGAAACCTACCGTGAATGCCACTCAAACCGAAAGTATGCGGCAAATTCGAGACAAGTCGACCACGCCGAGTAGCGCTAACGCTTCTACCTGCGTTTTCTTTACGCAAAAACGGGCGACGTGCTCGGGTGTTCCGAAATTTGCCGCATACTTCCGTTAGATGATTTCGGAAGTGCGGGGAAAACCAAAATCTGCCGACCAGACACCGGTTTTATCGGTAGTGTCGCGAATGTTGGTGTAGAGCTCGGTTCTCGAGGGTAGTCGCAGGCT
>UQNB01000030.1 GCA_900542235.1 uncultured Collinsella sp. | reverse complement strand
ACGAGGCCCCTGGCGGCCCCCCCCCGCCAGAATCTGGCCAGCAGCCTCAACACCCAGGCAGCTGGGTATGCAGAGCAGGTTCATGGCATGACTCGGCCGCCCGCCCATAGCGTAGATGTCCGACAGCGAGTTGGCCGCGGCGATCTGGCCAAACAGAAACGGGTCATCGACCATCGGCGGGAAGAAGTCGATGGACTGCACGAGGCCCAAGTTGTCGCCAACGCGAAAGACGCTCGCATCGTCGGAGGTATCGAACCCCACGAGCAGGTTGTCGTTATGCACATTGGGTAAGTCGCCCAGGACCTGGGCGAGGGCTCCAGGAGCCAACTTAGCGGCTCAACCGCTCGCGGCCGTCATGGACGTGAGCTTAATCTGATCGTCAGGCATCGATACCCCCTCTCATCGGTCAATCATTTTCTCTCAGTATACGCATGAATACGAGCCCAAGGCGGATGCATTAATTGAGCGCCTGTGCACGAATCGCCGCGCCGATGGCACCGGCAAAGCGAGCCCGGGGCGAGGTGGTCACCGGCGACCCCAGTAGCTCGCCCAACCGCTCCACCACGAAGGCGTTCTCGCACAGGCCACCGGTCAGGTAGTACGGGGCGCCCGCGGCCTGCCCGGCCATGGTCGCCACGCGCGAGACCACGCTGTCGATCACGCCACGCGCAATGTTCTCGCGCGGCTCACCGCGACCGATCAGGCTGATAACCTCGCTTTCGGCAAACACGGTGCACATGCTGGAAATCTTGGTAGGCTCGCCGGTGCGGGCGAGGTCTGCCATCTGCTGCTGGGTAATGCCCAGGCGGTCGGCCATGATCTCCAGAAAGCGCCCCGTGCCGGCGGCGCACTTGTCGTTCATGGCGAACTTGGCCACGTGGCCACTTTTAAGCTGAATGACCTTGGTGTCCTGGCCGCCCACGTCAATCACCGTGCCGTGATCGCCAAACAGGCGCACAGCACCGGTGCCGTGGCAGGTGATCTCGGTCACGACCTTGTGCGCATAGGGCACGGCGACACGGCCGTAGCCAGTCGCGACCACGCGAACATCGTCGCCCGTCACGTCATAGCCAGCCGCTGCCAGTGCC
Source organism: uncultured Collinsella sp. (assembly GCA_900542235.1). Classification (GTDB taxonomy): domain Bacteria; phylum Actinomycetota; class Coriobacteriia; order Coriobacteriales; family Coriobacteriaceae; genus Collinsella. The sequence goes on along the minus strand of UQNB01000030.1, from coordinate 20,610 downwards.
TCGCGCAGCCGCTCGGAAGCATCGACCGAGGAGAACCCGGTTGGCTGCACGCACGTCCACGCCACCGAACCCTCCCCGTCGACCACAGCAGCCTTAGCCGCCGTAGACCCGATATCAATCCCGATCCCAATCATGGCTCTCTCCCAATCTAAACATCAAAGGTAGCGGCGCGTTCAGGCGCCTTGGCATCCTCCCTCACATGTGACAAAGGGACAGTCCCTTTGTCACATACCGTCACCTACAGGGTTTCGATGAAGGCGGCGATGCGGGTCTCGATCTGGCCCATGTCGCCGTTGCTGTAATCGGTCTCAATCTTCATGTACGGAATGCCCGCACCCTCGACAGCCTCCTGCATGCGCGCACTCTCCACGTTAAAGGTGTGGCACGCCTGCAGCACGCTCTCCACCACGCCATCGACGTGATACTTCTCGCACATGGCCAGCGTGTTTTCCATACGACCATCATTGGGCGTCATGACCGAGCAGTTAATGTCCAGGTAGCGGTCTGCGATAGCGCGCAGAATGTCGGGTGCGTCCGGGTCGATCATCATGGCAGCCGTGCGCTCGCCCGAGCAGTCGTCCATGCACACGACCACGCCGCCGTTGGACTCGATGGTGCGGCCGATCTTGTTGATCACGCCGCCCACCGGACAACCGGTGATCAGAATGCGCTTGGCATCCGCTGCGACGGGGCGCTCGCCGGCCTCGTAGGCCTCGCGCAGCTTGGCGACCTTTTGCTCCAACTGCTGCGTATAGGCCTCGATATCAAAGCTGAACGTACCGGCAAACATGGTGCTCATCAGGTCGACGCCGCTCATAGCCGCCGGCTGGTTGGCCTGCAGGGCGAACATCTCGAGCTGGGCGGCACGCAGGCGATTGCGACGACGGACAGCGGCGCGCAGGTCGTCATCGGTGATCGTAATACCGTAGAAGTTCTCGAGCTCCTCCTTGAGTAGGCGGCACTCCTCGTACCAGCCCTCGCGCTCATAGGCACGATCGCGACCCTGCGGCAGGTGCAGAATGTGCGTGCGCTTGAGCTCGTTGAGCAGTTCGTACATCTTCTTCTTGCCGTCGCAGGTGGTCTCGCCGATGATCATGTCGCTAAAGTACGTAAACGGGCACTTTTGCGAGTAGGCAAAGCCGTACGTCGATTTGATGAGCGGACACAGATTTGCCGGCAGCACCTTCTCGGCCTCGGGAATCACCTCATCGGACGTACCGCACAGAGCGACACTCGCAGTCCCCGCGGCATCGATAATCTCGAGCGGCGTGTAGCTGCACAGAAAACCGATCAGGCGATTACCGGCCTGCTTGTAATCCTTGACGCGAATAAACGCCGCCTTGCGCTGCTCGTTGAACTCCTCAAACGTGCTGGGCAACGTAACCTCTTCGATTGCTTCAGCCATAACGGTTCCCCTCTCGAACCAAAAACGGATAACAGCGGTATCGATGCACGACGGGCGGCGATTGCCCTGCCGTACTCAAACCCGGAATTTTGGGGAACCTGCTTTGCGGTTGACTATTTAGTTGTGCGTCGTCTCTCCCGGAGCCGTGAACATACCTGCTCATATGCGGCTCCGAGCGATATATAGGGCACGCGCGGCAACGCGGCAAATGTATGTCGTCTGCGGCATGTGCGCACCCTCCTTTACAAGTTGAGGTCAACTATATCAACGGTTGTCGTCAAGACGAATACCGCCGACACGCGTACGACAGCTGCGGGATGCGAACACCTCGCTGTCTGATAAATAATTATCAGATTGATAAGATTTTGTCATATAGAAATCGGCGAGCGGTAAAGTGGAAACAAAGCGGTCGAGGACTACCTCCTCGCCCGCATCGCCCACCGAATTAACGACAAACCAAATGGATCCTGCTGGCATCAAAATGCATGCGCAGCGTCTCGCCTGCTTGCGGCAGCTCGTCGACAGGCATGCCCACTTTGTTGACCTTCCACTGCAGGCGCGTCGGCGCATCGGCACGCGGCACATCCAGCAGCACCAGGCGCTCAAAACGCGAATCGCTCACGCGGGCCACATGCAGATCGTAGCTGTTACGACCGCGCTCAGCGCGGTTGTCCACATGGAAGTAGCTCGCACGAATACCCAGGTACGCCACATTATCGGGAACCTCACGGCCCACGTTGAAAGTCATGCCCCAGTCCAGGGCTTCAACTTCCTGAAGCTCGATCTTGCGCGCGCGGCTCGTATTCTTGCAGCCCGTCAGACGCAGCGCAGCCAAGGTTTGCGGCCGGCGGACCACGTCCTCGACGGAGCCGATCTCCTCCACATGCCCGTTATGCATCACGCAAATGCGCTCGCACAGGCGGCATGCCTCGTCAATATCGTGGCTCACGTAGAGCACGGTACGGTTACAGACGTCGAACAGGTCGAGCATGTTCTGCTCAAGCGCGCTCTTGAGATACGCATCGAGCGCGCTCATGGGCTCGTCGAACATAAAAATGCCCGGGTGTGCCGCCACCATGCGAGCAAGCGCCACACGCTGCTGCTGGCCGCCCGAGAGACGCGCGGGATAACGGTCGGCAAAGTCGGCCAGTCCAAAGATACCCAGGTAGCGCTCGGCAAGTTGCCTGCGCGCCGCGGCGTCGCCTGCACCCTCAACGCCGGCGCACACGTTATCGGCCACCGTCATATTGGGGAACAGCTGATAGTTTTGAAACATCAGGGCGCATTTTCGCTCCTGGGGCGACAGATTGATGCCCGCCACCGAGTCAAAAAAGGTCACGCCGTTGACGACGATCTTCCCCTCGTCGGGTGTCTCCACGCCGGCAATGCAGCGCAACGTGCAGCTCTTGCCGCAACCCGAGGCACCCAGGAGCGCCACACGCTCCTCGCCGGCCTCAAGCTGCATGTCGAGCATAAACCCGGGATAGCGTTTTTTGATATCCAAAACGAGCGACATAGCTTATCAACCTCCCTGAGGTGCCGCGTCATCGCGCATAAGCTCGGCCAGCGCCTCGCGATCGATGCGCAAGGCATCGCCGCCCACCGGGTCGAGCGAATCGGTCTGACCGCCCAGCTGCATGGCCTGCTTGCGCTCCGCGCGGGAGAGGCCGCGCTCGCGATACTTTTGCGAATGCGCCGTGTACATGTTGATGAACAAAATGACCAGGAAACTAAACACGATCACGACGACGACCCAAAAGAGAGCCACCGACGTGTTGCCGCCCATCCACTCAAAGTAGATGGCGATAGGGATGGTCTGCGTGATGCCGGCGTAGTTGCCCGCAAAGAATAGGGTGCAGCCAAACTCGCCCATCGCGCGGGCAAAGGCAAGCACCGTGCCGGCGGCAATCGAGGGCCAGCCGAGCGGCATCATGAGCTTGGTAAAGATGCGACGCTCGGACCATCCCAAGGTTCGCGCGGCGTCGAGCATCTGCGTGTCGAGGCTCTCGAAGGCTCCGAGCGCCGTACGATAGACGAGCGGGAACGACACCACCACGGCAGAGATCACCGCCGCAGGCCACGTAAAGACGATCGAGACGCCGTGCGCGATGAGCCACTGGCCCACCCCGGTCGAGCGGCCAAATAGCATAAGCAGCAAAAAGCCGCACACCGTAGGCGGCAGGACCATGGGGATGGTAAAGACCGAGTCGAGCAGGCCCTTGATGCGACTCGAGGTACCCATAGTCTTCCACGCGGCAAACAGGCCCAGTGCAAAGGAGATCACCAGGGCAAGGCCGCTCGTTTTTATGGACACCCAAAGCGGGCGATAGTCGATGTCGCCCAAAAAGGAGGCCAGAGAGGTCAAGGGGCCCTGCTCATCCCGCAACACGACAGACGATGCTTCTACCATTTGAGCGCTATCAAGCCAACGCGCGCCGCCCTTGGCATCACCCGAGGTCGATGCAATCACCACATAGCGGTCCCCATCCGCACCACGCACATCAAAGCCATAGGTATACCCGCCGGTATCAAACGTTGTTTCCGCCGTAACATACCAAGGAAGATCAACGTCCCCTAGCTGCGCACCTCCCATGGAGTTTGCGCTGTCGAGCTCACAGACGAGGGCCTTGAGACCCGATACGCACTCGTTGTCCTGCGGATCTAATCCATACTTCTCGGCCGCCTTGGGCGATATCCACACCACAACGCGATCGGCAGCAGGCGCCACTACAAGGTCCACGTCCTCGTCAACGGGAAACCGGTAGCCCTCAGGCTGGCCCTCCATAGCACGAGCGGTCCCCTTGGCCAACCGCTCAAAACCCTCGATCCCATAGGAAAGCCCATGAGCGGTCGCAGCAACCTGGGCCCCGTCCTCAGCGACCCCAGCAAACGCAAATCCCGGCACCCAGCAAAGCGCGAAGGTCAAAGCACAGGCGACAAGCATGCGGAATCTATTAAGCACGAAAAGCTCCAAGCGAATACAAGGACGAAGTGAAACACAAAACGATGGAATTATCGCGCCAAGCCGCACTACTCGGAAAGCTCAAAGCCGTACTTAGCCCAAATCTTCTGAGCCTTCTTGTTGGACAGGCAAAAGTCGATAAACGCCTTGGCCTCGTCGGCGTGCTCGGAGCTATCGGCGACAGCACCGGGATACACGATGGGCTTGTGCGAGTCCTCGGGGCACACGAAGGCCTCCTCGATGCCGTCATAGCGGAAGATATCGGAGCTGTAGACAAAACCGGCAACGCAGTCGCCCGTAGACACATAGGCGGCGGCGGTACCAACTTTGTCGGCCAGTGCGACCTTGTCGGCGATCTCGGGTGCGTACTCGCCATCGTCACCCTCGGTACCGGTGTAGAGGCCCGCGGAGGCCAATGCCTGGTTGGCGTACTTGCCGGCAGGAACGGTCTTGGCGTCGCCGATGGCGATCTTGCCGTCCAGGCTCGCGACGTCGGCGATGGCCTCGACCTTGGTGTCGGAGCCCTCGGCGCGAATGACCACAAGATCGTTGACGAACATATCCTCACGCGTGTCGGCGTCGACGAGCTCGGCGGCCTCGGCGTCGTCCATGGTGCCCTTGGAGGCCGTGATGATCACGTCGACGGCGGCACCGGCGCGCATCTGCTCGATGAGGTCGCCGGAGGCCTTAAACTGCGTGTCGGCAAAGGTGGTGCCGGTCTGGTCGGTGTAGAGCTCTTGGACCTCGGGCAGGGCCTTCTCGAGGGAGTTAGCAGCGAAGACCTGCAGCTCGACAGCCTTCTTGGAAGATGCCTTAGCAGAACCGGCATCGGAGTCAGTCGGCTCGGACGTCTTGTTGCCGGAGCAGCCGGCAAGGCCAAGGCCGGCAGCAGCGACGGCAGAAAGCGAGACGAATCCGCGGCGAGAAACCATATCGAACATGTTCAACCCTTTCGGACCTTGTGCCCGGGTACCCCACCGCGAGCTTTATTCTGTAATTAGATTATACTTTCGTGCGAATAATATCAGTGATAAAGATTTCTCGCCTGATAATTTTCTTTTACCAATAACCACGAGACGGCCCGCGCTGTCGATGCATAAAAAGGCGGAGCGACTCGCAAGGTCGCTCCGCCGCAGGTAGTGCGCTTATTTGGTGTGCCCGCCGCCCGCCGTCATCTGGGCCGCATGCTCCAGCTGGTCGCTCACGGCCTCCCAGCTTTCGCGGGCCGCTTTCGTGGATCCCGGAAAGTTGATGACAAGCGTATACCCACACTGCATGCACACGGCGCGCGAGAGCATGGCGCGGCGCGTCTTGGTCATGGAGTACGCACGGATCGCCTCGGCAATACCCGGTACATCGCGGTCGCAGACGGCACGCGTCGCCTCGGGCGTCACATCGCGCATCGAAAGCCCCGTGCCGCCGCAGGTGAGCACGACATTGGCGTGGCACTCATCGGCGGCTTCCACAATGGCATCACCGATCTCGCTGACGTCGTCGCGAACAACCACATGTGAGGCGACCGTCCAGCCCTGCGCCTCGATAAGTTCCTCGAGTGCGGCTCCGGCCTCATCCTGGGCAAGATCGCGCGTGTCCGAACACGTCACGATCGATATCTTCAGCTCCATAGCATTCCTCCTACAACACGGCATCCTCAGGCAGATCGACACGCACGACGCCCACGATGTCGCCCGGCTTGAGCTCACACGGCCCTTCGTCAATACGCAGCAGACAGTTGGCCCGCTGCATCGTGCCGAGCAGCGCCGAATTCTGCGTCTTGGCCTCGGTCACCAACAGCTCACCGGTTTCGGGGTCGCGCAAAACCGTGGCGCGATCGAAGAAGCGTCGGTCCTGGCGCTTCTTCACGCCGTGCGTCAATATCGCCTGCTGCACGGGACGCGTACCCTCGGCAAAGCCGCGCATCTTGCGGATCGCGGGGCGGGCGAGCATCTCAAAGCCCACATACGCCGCCGCGGGATTGCCCGAAAGCCCCAAATACGGCTTGCCCCCAAGCAGACCAAACGTGATGGCCTTGCCGGGGCGCATCGAGATGCGATCGAAGAGCACCTCGCCCTCGCGCTTGACCAGCGCCGTCACGTAGTCGTAATCGCCCGCCGAGGCACCGCCGCTCGTAATGACAAAATCGCACTCCTGCACGGCACGATGCACCAGCTCGGCAATCGCCTGCTCATCATCGGGAGCGATACCGTAGAACACCGGTTCGGCGCCGGCATCGAGCGCTTCGGCCATCAACGCCGACGAGTTGGAGTCGCGAATCTGCCCGCGCGCCGGCACGTTGCTCGGTGCGACCAGTTCCGTGCCCAGCGAGATGATGCCCACACGCGGGGCAGCGTGCACCTTCACGCTCGCGTATCCGGCGCTTGCCAGCAGACCCGCGCCCGCCGGAGCCACGACCTCGCCGGCGTGCATCACAACGTCGCCGGCATGGGCCTCCTCGGCGGCAGAGCGAACGTTCTCCCCTACCTTGGCAGGCGCCGAGAACCTCACACGCGAACCCTCGTTGCCGTCACCGACGAGCACATCGACGATCTCGTACTTCACCACGGCATCGGCACCTTCGGGTACCGGCGCGCCCGTCATGATGCGGACCGTCTCACCCGCGCCGATTGCGCCCTCAAACACATGGCCCGCGGCCTCGTGTCCGACAACGTCGAGCGTCACCGGCACCTCGCCAGATGCCTGCACCAAGTCCGCCGAGCGCACGGCATATCCGTCCATAGCGCTGTTGGCAAACGGCGAAATGTTGATATCGGCCACCGCGTCCTCTGCCAAGGGAAGACCGGCGGCCTGCCACACGGGAATCTCGACGACTTCGGTGCGATTCACGTGCAACAAAACGATCGCCTGCGCGTCCTCCAACGGAATGAGTTTCTCAGCCATATACACCTCTAGCATGCTGCGGCGCACATCACGGGCGCCGATTCTTTATGTTTATCTCAGTATAATCTCCCGCCGCACGACGGCGGCACAGCCACGTTCTCGAATACATCTGTCGGCCGCAAGCCACAAAACAGAACCGAAACCAACCTGCCGGTTTGTCTCGTTTGACACGTTCTATAATGCTCGTGTTGCAACCCAAAAGAGGAACGTATGGCTTTTACCGATAAACCCGAAAGCGCAAACGAGGCGCAGGATCATTCCCAGCCGCTCGACGGCGGCGGCTTCTTCTCCCTTAGCGACGTCATCATGGCCGGCAGGCATCAGCTCACCCGCTCCGAGCATCTCTTGGCTGCCGACACGCGTCGCAACGCCCGTAACCTACTCGCGAGCGCCAAGTTGCTCGCACTCGTCGTCATCGTCTCGCTCGCCATGGGCGTTGCCGCTTGGGCGTTTTTGGCCTCGCTGAATATCGCGACCGACTATCGCGAGCGCCATGCGTGGGTCTACGCCTTGCTTCCCGTTGTGGGCGTTGCCACCGCTTGGGTGTACAAAAACCACGGCCTTGCCGCCAAACGCGGAAACAACCTGGTCATCGACTCCGCTCTGGGCACACGCCTCATCCATATGCGCATGGCCGTCCTCACCTTCGTCTGTTCCACGCTCACGCACCTAACGGGCGGGTCGGCCGGTCGCGAGGGAGCTGCGGTGCAGATTGGTGGCACCATCGCCAGCAACATCTCGAGCCTCGCCCACCTCAAAAAGCATGACCACCACGACCTCATGCTCGCCGGCATCTCGTCGGCCTTTGGCGCCGTATTCGGTTCACCCCTTGCTGGAGCTTTCTTTGGCATGGAGATGTGCTTTATCGGCAAGATCGACTACACCGCGGGCATCTACTGCCTGGTCGCCTCGTTTACCGGCTACTTTACGTCGCTTGCCTTGGGAACCGAGTACGAGGCGAATGTCATCGCCAGCGTTCCCAACATGACACCACGGACGGTTGTCATCGTAGTCATCAGCGCCATCATCTTTGGTCTCACCGCACGTCTCTTTGCCTGGTCGGTTCGTACCGTCAAGAGCCTGTACGGCCGCTTTATCACCAATTACCTCGTTCGCGCACTCATAGGCGCACTCGTGGTTTTGGCCGCCTATGCCCTCCTTGACGCCTGGGACTACGCCGGCCTTTCCACGTGGCTTTCCGGCGCCGGATTTGCAGGCAACACCACCCTGGCGGACGCAGCCATCAAGTTGGTCGTCACAGCGCTTACCCTGGGCGCGGGCTTCCAAGGCGGCGAGGTCACGCCCCTGTTTGGCATCGGTGCGGCACTCGGTGGCTGGATCGGTTGCCTCGTCGGAATCGACCCCAGCTTTCTAGCGGCGCTGGGCATGCTCGGCGTGTTCTGCGCCGGCCTTAACGTGCCCATCACCACCTGCATGATGGCCATCGACCTGTTCCACGGCACGGCCGCCGGCTTCTTCGTGATCGTGGCGTTTATCAGCTATCTCGCCGGCGGACACCGCGGCGTATATCCCGCACAGCGCATTGTCTCGCCTAAACGCCGTTCGCTTATTGTGGACGAGGGCGGCACGGTGGCAGAGGCTATCGAGCGCCACAACGACCTGATAGAGTAGACGTTAGTATTCGCCGTGCAGCCACAATCGGGAGCAATTCGACCCGAGCGCGACCGCACCGTCACGTCATACGCCGGGAGTCGCCCCATGCACGCAACTGATTTTGGTCGCACGCTCATCATCGCCAACCCAGCCGCCCAGTCGGGTGCGGCACGCGAAGTTGCCGAGCGCCTGCAACGCTTTTTGGACATGACTGCACGCGCATCCCAGTTTGACCTGGTGTTGACCGAGCGTATGGGACACGCCAAGGAGCTGGCCGCACAGGCACAGGGTTATCGTACCGTTATCGCCCTTGGCGGCGACGGCGTGATTCACGAGGTCGTCAACGGGCTTATGACGCAAAAGGAGGGCGCCCGCCCCGCCCTTGCCGTCCTGCCCGTGGGCTCCGGCAACGATTTTGCCCAGACGCTCGGTATCGACGATTTCTCCGGCAAGGATTTTGGCGCGCTGCTCACCTGCGAGCTGCAGCGTCAGGACATCGGGCGCATTCGCTCGTGGAGCCCCGCGAGCGGCAGCGGCGAGGCTACCGTAGAGTACTACGACCAGACGCTTTCGGTCGGCATCGATGCCGCCATCGGCCTTGGCACCACCGAGCTGCGCAAAAAGACCGGCCTGACGGGCGCGCCGCTCTACACCCTCTCAGGACTTGAGCAGTTTGGCCTACGCTATCGCAACTACCCCATGACAGTCAGCTTTGACGGCGCGCCCGCCGAGCGCGTGAGGGCGATCATCATGGCAATTCAGCTGGGCCCCACCTATGGCTCGGGCTATCGCATCTGCCCCGATGCCGACCCCTGCGACGGCATGCTCGACGTCTGCTACGCCTGCGGTCCCGTCCCTCGCGCGGTAGCCCTGCCAATGTTCCTTTCGGCCAAGGACGGCCACCATACCAAGTTGCCACCGATTCGCATGCGCCGCTGTCGCCATGCCGAGCTCACCTTTGAGGAGCCCGACTACCCCATCCAGGCCGACGGCGAGCCCGTTGTCGCCTCGCGCATTGAGGTCGACATCCTCGCCGGCGCCCTCCAGGTCTGGCACCCCACCCGCTAGCAAGACCAGCGAAACAATCGGCTACTCGTCGCTCCCCGGCTTGCGACGGTTGGCCTTTTTAATCGCGTTGAAGTGCTTGTCATTGAGCCTCCGCTGGCGCGAGCGCTGAGGCACCTTGGTCTTTACGCGTCGGCGCGGTGGACGCCCGCGACGCTCAAGCTCAGCGCGCAGCTTACGCAGGCAGCTACTACGGTTTTGGAACTGACTGCGGCTCTCGCGCGCCGTCACGGTAATTCCCGAAGGGATATGCTTCATGCGCACCGCCGAGTCCGTCGTGTTCACGCCCTGCCCGCCCGGACCCGTCGCGCGAAACACCTGCACCTCGCAATCGCGCGCCAACTCCTCGGCCGACATCTCGGCATAGCGCGCATACTCGCGCCATCCCATCTTGTTCTCATCCATATCAACACCTCCCCTCATACAAAAAATGTGACAAAGGGACCGTCCCTTTGTCACATCGCATACCAATCGCTTGTGTTGCGCGCTTAGGCGAAGGTGATCTCGCCGGTCTCGCAGTCCATATCGGCGATACGGGCCAGGCTCTCGACGCGAAAGCCGCGCTCGCGGAGCTTATCGCCGCCGCCCTGGAAGCCCTTCTCCACCGCAATGCCAATACCGGACACCTCGGCACCCGCAGCCTCGCAGATCTTGATAAGACCCTCGAGCGCGCAGCCGTTGGCCAAGAAGTCGTCGATGATCAGAACCTTGTCGCCCTCGGACAGGAAACGCTTGCCAACGATGACCGGGTACTCCTTCTGCTTGGTAAAGGAGTAGATGGTCGTGGCGTACTGCTCGCCGTCGAGGTTGATGGACTGTGCCTTCTTGGCAAAGACCACCGGCACGCCGCCAAAATGCTGAGCCGCGATGCAAGCCATACCAATGCCAGAAGCCTCGATCGTCAGGATCTTGTTGATCTCGACATCCTTGAACAGACGGGCCCACTCGGCGCCCATGTGGTCGAACAGCTCAACGTCGCATTGGTGGTTGAGGAAGGCATCAACCTTAAGGACGTTACCGGCCTTTACGATGCCGTCATGGCGAATACGATCCTCAAGCTCCTGCATGGCGCAACCCCTTCTCGCGGCAACGATACCGCGCGATTAATAAACGTTGTTCGATAGTCTACCACGGACCTACCCCCGCCCGCCCCACAAGCCGCATCGCACTATAAAGCTGCAAGACCAGTAGATAGGCCCGATTCGTGGCAGACAGCCTCCCAACACGCTAATGCCGGGTGCGCGTCCTCACCAAACGTACCAATGTGAGCGCAAAGCCCACGGTAGCAACGGCCATCAGCACGTAGAATACCAAACGGAAGCCAAAGAGGAACACGTCCGGACGACCCGCCACATAGCTCGTGACCGTCTTGCCCATCGCCGCGCTCGTCTGTCCATACAGGATGCGCGACGCCGCCGTAATACCCAGCGCTATGCCCGCATAGCGCGCCAAGCTGCTCAAGCTGCCCGCAAAGCCAAGCGCCTCACGCGGAGCCGAACCCATATACAGCGAATTATTGGGACTCTGGAAGATCGACGTGCCGCACGACATAAACGCGACGCAGCACACAATCATCAAGATGGAAGAGTGCTCGTCAAGCGTGCTCACCGCAAAGAGACCGCACACGTACACGCCCAGGCCAACGGCCGTGGGCGCTTCACAACCAACACGGTCGGACACCGAGCCCGAAAGCGGGCCCACAAAGGCATTCACGACCGGCATCGCCAAAAACAACAGGCCGGAGATATCGGAGCTAAAGCCGTGGGCATCCTGAAAGTAGAACGGCAGCACAAACTCGGAGGCACCGATACCCACGAACACGATAAGCATGCAAGCCAGGTTAATCGTGAAAGCCGAGCTCGCAAAGCAGCGACGCGCCGCCTCTGTCAACGGCATAGGGCGTTCGCCAGCCTCCGGCTTCACATGCGGCAGCGTATAGAGTCCCACGATAAACGAGATTACGCCAATGGGCAGATTGATAAGGAAGATGCTCTCCCAGGGAAAGCTCGCCACCAGCACGCCGCCGAGCACGGGGCCGCACATCATGCCAAGAGCCACAAAGGTCGCCAGAATGCCCATGGCACGGCCGCGCTCACGCGCCGGAAACGACTCGGTGATGATGCCCATATTGTTGGCCATCGCGGCGGCACAGCCAATGCCCTGCACGAAACGCGCCAAGATAAGCACCTCGAGCGAAGCCGAAAGCCCGCAAAGCAACGAGCCGCCCGTAAAGACGATTACACCAAGCTGGAACACATTCACCTTGCCGCGCACATCGCCCAAGCGGCCAAACGGCAGCATGGCGACGCACGTCGCGAGCAGATACACCGAGCTCACGAGCTGAATGCGGTCGAGACCCACCCCCAGCTCCTTTTGCATCACTGGGAGCGCCACCGTCACGATGCTCGCATCCAGACACGCCATAAAGGTCATGACGAGCACGGTGAACAGAATCGCCCATTTATTCTTACCGTGGGTGTCGCCCTCTAGGGCAATGTGTTCGCGGCGCAGCTGCTCGGCAGTTTTCTCCATGTATATCCTTTCTATCGTGCAACGCAAAAACGGGACCCCAATCGCCTACAAACGGACACGATCGGGGTCCCGCCTACGGAATCGGAACTATGAGGACGTCGTCAGCCGAAAAGCCGTCCCACGCCTCGCACGCACGCTAGCCTAGCACTGCTCGAGCGCCTGCTCAAGGTCGGCAATCAGATCGGCCGTGTCCTCGAGGCCGCACGACAGGCGCACCATGTCGGCGGAGATGCCGCAGGCGATGAGCTCCTCATCGTTCATCTGACGATGCGTGGCATTAGCGGGATGCAGGCAGCAAGTGCGGGCGTCTGCCACATGCGTGGCGATCTGGGCGAGCTTGAGGCTCTTCATAAAGGTCTCGGCCGCCGCGCGACCACCGTTAAAGCCAAAGCTCACAACGCCGCAGGTACCGTTGGGCATGTACTTCTGAGCCATGTCATAGTACTTATCGCCCTCCAGGCCCGGATAGCTCACGAAGCGTACCTTGGGATGGCTCTGCAGGAACTTGGCAACGGCCAGGCCGTTCTCGCAATGACGCGGCATGCGCACATGAAGGCTCTCGAGCGAGCTGTTCAGGAAGAAGGCCGCCTGAGGGTTCTGCATGGGGCCGAGGTCACGCATGAGCTGCGCGGTTGCCTTGGTAATGAAGGCACCCTCGCGACCGAACTTCTCGGCATAGGTCACGCCGTGATAGCTCTCGTCGGGCGTGGTGAGACCCGGGAACTTGTCCGCATGGGCCATCCAGTCAAACTGGCCGTGATCGACGATCACGCCACCCAGGTAGGCCGCATGGCCATCCATGTACTTAGTGGTGGAGTGCGTAACGATATCGGCGCCCCACTCAAAGGGACGGCACATCACGGGCGTCGGGAAGGTGTTGTCGACCATCAGCGGTACGCCGTGGTCGTGCGCGGCCTTGGCAAAGCGCTCAATATCGAGCACGGCAAGGGCGGGGTTGGCGATCGTCTCGCCAAAGACGAGCTTGGTATTGGGCTCAAAGGCTGCCTCGAGCTCCTCGTCGGTGCAGTCGGGAGCAACGAAGGTGCAGGTGACACCCATACGACCCATGGTATGGGCGAGCAGGTTGTAGGTACCGCCGTAGATGGCAGAGCTTGCGACCACGTGATCGCCGGCGCCGGCCACGTTAAAGATCGCGAGGAAGTTCGCAGCCATGCCCGAGCTCGTGAGCATCGCAGCGGTGCCGCCCTCCATCTCGCAGATCTTGGCGGCAACCAGATCACACGTGGGATTCTGCAGACGGCTGTAGAAGTAGCCCGACTCCTCCAGGTCAAACAGCTTGCCCATGTGCTCGGACGTGTCGTACTTCCACGTGGTTGACTGGTAGATGGGCACCTGACGCGGCTCTGCATCGCCCGGGCGATAACCGCCCTGAACACACGTGGTACCGATGGTCTGCTCGCTCATATCCAACTCCCTTACTTGGGTTTTGTTTTTATTCGGTTCACGATACCGCTACCCCGCACCCCTCTCAACCCATTCCGCCGATAGGTTATGGGACAAATTAATCAGGTTTATTTGTCCCAAATCTTAAGAAAGTGTTCGATGGAGAAAAACAATGAGATATGCACTGCGGTCTCGATAAGCGAATGCGCCGGCAAGGGTACCATAGGCGGGAACACCGCAATCAAGGAGACAACGATGAAGCAGATCGATACCACCCAGCTCAACACTGCCACCTGCCAGGCTCAGGCTGCCGAATACCACGCCCGCGGCTTTAACTGCGCACAAGCCGTTGCTTGCACTCTTGCGCCCGCCGTCGGACTCGACCCCGAGACCGCGTTTACCCTCACCGAGGGTTTTGGCGCCGGCATGGGCGGCATGACCGAAACCTGCGGTGCCATCTCGGGCGCCGTGGCCATCATGGGCTTTGTAATGAGCGACGGTATGGAAAACCCCAAGACCAAGGGCCAGACCTACAAGCTGTCGCGCGAAATCGCCAAGCGTTTTGGCGAGAAGAACACGACGACCGTCTGCGGCACGCTCAAGGGCATCGGATCGGACAAGGGTCCGCTCCGCAGCTGCCCCGGCTGCATCGACGATGCCGTCGAGATCGCCTGCGATGTGCTAAAGCAGCTCGCCGAGTAACCGGCAGCAGCATAAAACGACGGCCGGCGCGCTGGGGATCCATCCAAAAGTACACCGGCCATCGCCGTTAGAACTCGGCAAATTCGGGGGCGCCGACCTCAATCTGTTCGCGCCCCGCCATAAGCTCGCGCATCTTGGCACAAAACGGCTTCTGCTCCCCCGCCTTAAACACCAAATGAAGTGTCACGGCATCCGCATAATCCGTATCCGAAACCTTGGCGCCACAATCCTGCGCCAAACGAAGTACCTGCTCATACTGCGGATAGGCCACATGCACGTCAACGGGCACAACGCTTGTCATCTCAACGATCTGCCCGGCCTCCTGAGCCGCAGCAACCGCCGCCTGCGTCGCAGCGGTATAGGCGCGCACCAAGCCGCCGGGCCCCAACAGCGTGCCACCAAAATAGCGCGTCACAACACAGCATACGTTTTTAAGTCCCGCACCGCGCAGCACCTCGAGCGTCGGCATGCCGCTCGTACGGCTCGGCTCACCATCATCGCTCTGGCGCTCGCGTCCATCGACCAAAATCCACGCGGGAACATTGTGTCGAGCGTCGTAATGACGCTTGCGAACCATCTCGATAAAGGCATTCGCCTCATCCTCGGACTCAATATGGACCAGCTGAGCAATAAACCGACTCTTACGATCGACAAACTCACCCGTAGCCTCAATATTCGATTGCAGAGTAAAATAGCTGTCCAACAAAGCCCCTCAACAAAATAAAGCGCAGCAACGAACAGCTTCAATAATACGGCAAAGGGCATACCGTTAATCACAGCGAAAAGAATGGAGCCGCCGATGGCCAGGCAAAAACAGCGAGACAGCGTCAGCTGAGTCGATTTGGCCCGAAAGAGGAGGGAGCACGCCTTATGGCGGCGACCCACGAATGAGCGCCAAATCGGCCAGCTGACGCCGTCGTAGCGTCAACAAGAATGCTGAGTGGGCCGATAAGCCGGGTTCTGTCGTGAACGGTCATTTATCTTGTCTGCACGTTACCATGCAGCTCCACGCACGCTACCCGAACGCGGACCGGGCCGGCCCATAGCGTTCCTATTCGCGCTTGCTCCGGATGGGGCTTGCCAAGCCGCCGTGTTGCCACGACGCTGGTGGTCTCTTACACCACCGTTTCAGCTTTTCCCTTTACGCCTTGCGGCGCAGGTGGGAGTCTTCTTTTCTGCGGCGCTTTCCGTCGGATCACTCCGCCCGGCCGTTAGCCGGCATCCCGCCCTCTGGAGCCCGGACTTTCCTCACGCGTACTGCATGCAGCACATCGCGCGACCGTCTGGCCCACTCAGCAGTGCAAGAGTGTAGCACACCGTTACCGCAGGCAATGGCACAACGCAAACGCTCGACACGATAAACCAAGAACCGCCATGCGCTACAATGGTCCTGTCGATGGGCAACGTCGTCAGTCGAGACGCGACCGCGCTCCGCACCCCTCCGTCTACTCGGTGTGTTCCCGCCTCCTCCCCGAGGCGGGATGTCGGCTTTTTTCATGCACCGACAATCCAATAGCCTGTGGACAGCCCGGCAGCATTGCGCATCTCGGTGCCAAATGCAAAAAGGGACCCGTCCATTACGGACGGATCCCTTAAAACAAGTGATCGTCAAACCGATTTACTCGGCGTCGGTCTCCTCGTCCTTCTTCTCGGAAGGCAGCGGGGTAACCTCGATCTCGACGCCCAGAGTCTCAGCAGCAGACTTCATGGACAGGGAGATACGACGACGGTCGAGGTCGATCTCCATGACCTTGACCTGAACCTTGTCGCCCACGTGGGTGACCTGAGAAGGCTGGTCGACGTGTTTGTTGGCCATCTCGGAGATGTGCACCAGGCCCTCGATGCCCTCGCCCAGGTCGACAAAAGCGCCGAACGGGACAAGCTTGGTCACAGTGCCCTCGACGATAGCGCCGACGGGGTACTTCTTGACCAGTGCGCGCCACGGATCCTCGGTGGTCTGCTTGAGACCCAGGGAGATGCGCTCGCGGTTGAGATCGACGTCGAGAACCTCGACCTCGACCTCCTGGCCGACCTTGACAACCTCGGAAGGATGGTTGACGTGGTTCCAGGAGAGCTCGGAGATGTGGATGAGGCCGTCGATACCGCCGAGGTCGACGAAGGCGCCGAAGTCGACGATGGAGGAAACGGTGCCCTGGAGACGCATGCCAGACTTGAGCTTGGACAGGATCTCGGAACGCTCGGCCTTACGGGACTCCTCGAGCACGACGCGACGGGAGAGGACGACGTTGTTGCGGTTGCGGTCCATCTCGATGACGCGAGCCTCGATGCGGGTGCCCATGTAGGAGGTGAGGTCCTTGACGCGACGGAGGTCGACGAGGGAAGCGGGCAGGAAGCCACGCAGGCCGATGTCGAGGATCAGGCCGCCCTTGACAACCTCGATAACCTCGCCCTCGACATTCTCGCCGGAGTTGAACTTCTCCTCGATGCGGTTCCAAGCACGCTCGTACTCGGCACGCTTCTTGGACAGGACCAGACGACCGTCCTTGTCCTCCTTCTGGAGAACCAGAGCCTCGATGGGATCACCGAGTGCAACGATGTCTGCAGGGTTAGCGTCCTTGCGGATGGACAGCTCGCGGACCGGGATAACGCCCTCGGACTTGAATCCGATGTCAACGAGCACCTCGTCATGCTCGATCTTAACGACAGTGCCGTTAACGAGATCGCCCTCATCAAAGTCGGTAATCGTACCGTCGATGAGGTTGTTCATCTCCTCCTCGTTGACATCGTCAAGAGAGAAAATGGACGAGTTCTGAATCTCACTCAAAGGTGGACCCCTTTCGAACTACGGGGCCCCGATTGCTAGGACCTACAGAAGGGTGCGACAAGCACACAACGTTTAGGAACACTCGGGAGCCGACAGATACTAATGTGACGCTTATGCAATCACGTTCGTATAGATTACGGGGAAATGAGTTCGATTTCAAGCGTGAACTGCGATTTTTTACTCGTGTGGAGACTTTTTCGTAATCTTATGAACACACGTCTCCGCAACTTGACGATAACCAGCCAGGCATTCGGCTTTGGGGTAAAGTATCCGGAGCCAACGATTCTAGATCGATTTTTCGAGAAAGGTGCCCGCGTGCTCAAAGCAGTCGTTTTCGATATGGACGAAACGCTTCTTAGCATCAACCTCAACGCGTTCATCCTTCGCTATTTTAAGGATGTCTCTTCGATGCTCGCGGATATCGGGCGCCGCAGCCGCGGTGGCACGATGGCACGCCTCGGCACCATCCTGGTCGACCTCAACGCCAATCGCCGCAGCGGCACGGACAACCGCACCAATCTTGAGTTTTACCAAGAAGAGGTCGAGCGCCGATGCGGGATTTGCCTCTCCGATCCCCTCATCTACGAGGCGTTTACCTACTACGACCGCGAAGTTCTTCCGTACAAGAATGACGAACTCATCAACGCCCATGCCATGCCGGGCGCACACGCCGCGCTCCAGGCCGTACAGGACGCAGGGCTGCGCTGCGCGCTCTTTACCAACCCCAGCTTTCCGCAGGGGGCCATCGAGTGCCGCATGGGTTGGGGCGACCTGGCCGACGCCCCCTTTGAGCTCGTCACGCACATGGGAAACGCCACCCGCTGCAAGCCTGATGCCACCTACTATCTAGAGCAGCTTCAGGTGATGGGGCTCGAACCGCACGAGGTCCTTATGGTGGGCAACGATCCCAAACGCGACTTCCCTAGCCCCGCCTGCGGCATTCAGACTGCCTATGTAGGCCAGGGCAAGCCCAACCGAGCCACCTGGCGCGGAACCATGGAAGACTTCGCCCGCGACTTTAACGCCGTAGTAGAAGCCTTCTACGAACACCAAGTAGCCGACGAACTGTCCTAGCACACTTGGGTTTTGCCGATCATGATGTTGAGGATCTCGACGTCGGTGTCCTTCATGCCCACACGGCCCACGTAGCCCATGCTGGCAATCGTCTGCTCGACGGTATCCTGGATCAAACCCTCGCCGGCACGGAAGCCACGCCCCTGCATGGCCATGTCATGTCCCAGAATCGCCGCATCGACGGCAGCCGAAATCTTGGCGGCACAGCTCGCCTTGGCGCCGTCGCACACGATGCCGCCAACGTTACCGAGCGTGTTCGAAACCGTCGAGCCAATCTGCTCGCGCGTGCCACCGCACAGCCAGGTAATCGCAGCGCCGGCGCCGCACGCGGCGCAAATAGCACCGCAAAACGCCGAAAGCGCACCAATATAGCTCTTGATATGCACGGCGATAAGATCGGACAGCATCACGGCGCGCACCAGACGCTCGTGGTCGCAACGCAGGTACTCGGCATACTCCATGACGGGCAATGCGCAGGTAATGCCTTGATTGCCCGAGCCGCACACAATGGCGACCGGCAGCGCGCAACCGTTCATGCGGGCGTCGGACCCGGCGGCCGCACGGGCACGGGCACGGCAGGCGACGTCATCGGCACGAGCACCCAGCAGCGTACGACCCACCTCGGCGCCCCAAGCGTGCGCAAGGCCCTCGGCACTGATTGCGCCATTCAGCTCAATCTGACGCTCAACGGCAGCGCAGGCGCCCTCAATGTCACCGTCCTCGATAAAGTCGATGATGGAATCAATGGACATGGGCGTATCGGCGTTATCTGCCGCACGCTCGGCCACCACGCGCTCGGCGCAGGCGGCGCACTCCCCCGCCGACTTGCCGCATACCGGAATACCATCGAGCGTATGGCACGTGACATTAGTGTGGTGATCGGTAATCTCGACGACCGCGGTATGGCCCCCGGCCGTCGCAGTCACCTTGATGTAGAGGTTGGGCACACCCTCGACAAGCGACACATCGCAGTAGCCGGCGTCGGCGAGGAGCTCGGCCACGCGAGCGCGGTCTTCATCGTTAACGCTCTCGAGCACCTCGAGCGCGCTCTTAGCGTCGCCGCCCACGGCACCCAGCACGGCCGCGGCTTCAATACCGTGCATACCGCCCGAGTTGGGCACGGTCACGCTCTTAACGTTCTTGATAATGTTGCCCGAGCAGGCAACATCCATATGATCGGGTTCGCAACCGAGCGTCTGGCTCGCCAGCGCCGCTGCATAGGCAACGGCAATGGGCTCGGTGCAGCCGAGTGCACAGACAAGCTCGCGGTTCAAAACATCGCAAAACGCGGCATCACGGATGGAATCGGTAGGCATAGGTATCTCCTGCTTGCATAACGGGCTGGACTCTCAAAAAAGTTGGCTCCTTTATTTGATAATAATGCATCAAAAACCGCAACCACGGTTCCGGCGGACGGCGCTCAAGCACAAATTGGCGGCATTATTCATGAGAGGCCGGTCTTGTTGCCTGCTAAAGCGTTTGACCAAAAAACGCCCGAGCGTTTACGCAAAAGTCGCGCTATCATGCAGTCGAACGCGGTAAACACCTTTAGCATTTGCGCCGCACAGACCAGAGAGGAACCATCCATGAAGATCGGTATCGGTAACGACCACGCCGCCGTCGAGCTCAAGAACATCATTTCCGAGCACCTGAAGGAGCGCGGCTGCGAGGTCGTGAACTTTGGCACCGACACCTCCGAGAGCTTCGACTACCCCATCGCCGGTTACAAAGTGGGCAAGGCCGTTGCCAACGGCGACGTTGACCTGGGTATCCTGATCTGCGGCACCGGCGTCGGGATCAGCCTGGCTGCCAACAAGGTCGAGGGCGTACGCGCCGTCGTGTGCTCCGAGCCCTTCAGCGCCAAGCTCTCGCGCATGCACAACAACACCAACGTGCTCGCCTTTGGCGCCCGCGTCGTTGGCTCCGAGCTCGCCAAGATGATCGTCGACGAGTGGCTCGACGCCGAGTTTGAGGGCGGCCGTCACGAGCGTCGCGTTAACCTCCTCAACGAGATCGACCAGACCCGCGGTCTCAAGGTCGTCGACGAGGCCTAAAGACTTACAACGCCATACGCTAGCGACAGCCCCCGCCTGGAATGCACGCACATTCCAGGCGGGGGCTCTTTAGTAGATTTCTAGGCATGTCTCAAAAATCTACTGGAATATAAAA
>UQNB01000029.1 GCA_900542235.1 uncultured Collinsella sp. | reverse complement strand
CCGTTGGCAAACGTCGCGTAGGCGGCGGCCATCTCGAGCGGGGAGATCGAGCCGGTGCCGAGCGTCATGACGGGAACGTCCTCGATGTTGTCCTTGGCGGGGTCGATGCCGAGCTTTTTGACGAGCGAGATGATCTTGCTGTTGCCGACGGCTTCCGCCACCTGGATGTAGCCGGTGTTGGAGGAGTATGCCGTCGCCTGCTTAAGCGTGATGTTGCCATAGCTCTGGTTGGCGTAATTTTGGACCTCGGTCGTGGTGCCCTTGGCCTTGAGCGGCGAGTTGCAGTTGAGGGTGACGTTGGGGTTCATGCCGTTTTGGATGGCAGTTGCCAGCGTAAAGGCCTTAAAGGTGGAGCCGACGGGACGCTTGGCCGTGGCATGGTTTACGTGGTTCTCGTCAGCGTTGTAGTCGTAGCCGCCCACCATGCACTTGATGTAGCCGGTCTTGGGGTCGACGACGACCATGCCCATGTCCAGGCCGTCGAGCGAGAGCGTGTCGAGCTGCTCCCGGACGGCATTCTCTGCCACCTGCTGCATCGTGGGGTCGATGGTGGTCTTGACGGTCAGGCCGCCCTTAAAGAGCACGTCGGTCGAGAACTCCTGCTCCAGCAGCTGCTTGACGTAGGAGACAAAGTAGGGCTGCGAGTAAACGTCGACGCCGCTGCCCGAGATTTCGGTCACGTTGAGGGTGATGGGCTCGGCCTGTGCGGCATCGTGCTCCTCCTGGGTGATGTGGCCCAGGCGCAGCATGTTGTCGAGAACCTTGTTGCGGCGAGACAGTGCCAGATCGGGATTGACCGTGGGGTCGTACTGCGAAGGCGAGTTGGGAAGGCCGATGAGCAGCGCGGCCTCGCTGAGGGTGAGGTCGGCGGCGCTCTTGGACAGATAGGTCTCGGCTGCGGCCTCGATGCCGTAGGCGCCGTGGCCGTAATAGATGGTGTTGAGGTACATCATGAGGATCTCGTCTTTGGAGTACATGTCCTCCATCTTGATGGCGATGTAGGCCTCGCGCACCTTACGCTCAATGGTCGAGTCGAACTGCTCCTCCTGCAGGATGGTGTTGCGCACCAGCTGCTGGGTGATAGTCGAGGCGCCTTCGTGCCCGCCGCCGAGGGTTGCCACCGCAGCACGCGCGATACCCCACAGGTCGATACCGCCGTGCTCGTAGAAGCGCTCGTCCTCGACGTCAACGGTGCCCTGCAGCACGTAGGGGGAGACCTCGTCCTTGGTGATGGACTTGCGGTTTTGCGTGTAGAAGCTCGCGATCTTGTTGCCGTTGCAGTCGACGATCTCGGTGGGCTCGCTCACCAGATACGCGTTGGCGTCGGTGTAGTCGGGCAGATCGGACAGCCAGCGGTTGACGTTGCCGACCATGCCGATGCCAAACGCCACGCCCGCAATCAGCAGAAAGCCCAAAAACGAGAGCAGAATTATGGGCAGGGCGTGCGTCTTTGAACGGCTGTGTCCCTGTCGTTGGCGAGGACCCATATATTGACCTCCAGGTATGTCGTGCCGGACGGTGGATGTGCCGTCGGGGCAGGATGGACATAAGTTATTACACGATAAACCAAACGGGGCGCGCGAGGCCTCGTGTATGCTGGAAGACGGCATTTTTCAGAGTGAATGCATACCTTGGTAAGGAGTTTGTCGATGGCGATTCGGGCGATGGGGCCGAGCGGACAATACGAGACTGGATTGGATGCTGCCGGTGCGGCGCTGCCCGAGTTGCTGGCGCCGGCGGGCGGACTCGACCAGATGCTTGCGGCCATCGCCGCGGGCGCCGATGCCATCTATGCGGGGTTGGGCGGCTTTAACGCCCGTGTGAGCGCCCATGGCTTTACGGATAACGAGTTTGCGCGCGGCTGCGCCGTGGCGCATGCCCATGGCGTGCGTGTGTACGTAACGCTCAACGTGTTCGTGTTTGACGATGAGTTGTCCGACGCGGTGGCGTTGGGAGCTCATGCGCTGGAGCTGGGCGCCGATGCTCTGATTGTCGCCGATGCCGGGTTGGCCTGCGCGCTGCGCGCGGCGATTCCCGGGGTCGAGATTCACCTGTCCACGCAGGCGGGCGCTCATAGCGAGGGTGCCGTGCGGCTTGCCGCCGATGAGCTGGGGGTCGAGCGCGTGACGACGGCACGCGAGCTGACGGTCGACGAGATTGCGGCGCTATGTGCCACGGGCGTGCCCATCGAGGTATTCTGCCACGGTGCGATTTGCATCGGCTATTCGGGGGCGTGCGAGTTCTCGGCCTTGCGGCGTGGGCGCTCGGCGATGCGCGGCGACTGCACGCAGCCGTGCCGTCTGGCGTACGACCTAGTGGACGAGGCGGGGCAGAGTGTTGTTGTCGTCGAGGGAGACCGCCTGCTTTGTCCGCGTGACTATCTGGGTATCGCGCACCTGCCCGAGCTTGTTGCCACCGGCGTGGCATCGCTCAAGATCGAGGGACGCATGAAGAATCCCGATTACGTATTCAACGTGGTGAGGGTGTGGCGTCGGGCACTCGATATGCTGTGCGACGGCGCGCGGGACTCCGGTGCCGTGGAAGAGCTTGAACGCGAGCTGGGAAGGTCGTTTAACCGTGGGTTTACCGATGCGTACCTGCGGGGTCGTTCGGGTGCCGAGCTCATGAGCTTTGAGCGCGCGATCAACCAGGGCGTGCGCGTGGGCCACTTGGTGGCGGTGGGTCACGAAGAGGTGACGGTTGAGCTTGATGCCGCCGTGGCGGCGGGCGATACGCTCGAAATCCGATTTTACCCGGGTGCCGACGCGCGTCCCGATGTGCCCAAGCGCTGGCCACAGGTGCCTTGCCCCGTGGATGCCGCTGCGGGGGAGCGCATCGTCGTGCATTGCAAACGTAAGGTGGACGCGGGCTGCGAGGTCTATCTGATTCGCAGCGCCGGCGTGTTGGATCAGACGGCGGCGGTGTTGGAGCGCATGCGGGCCGAGGCGGATGCGATTGCGCCCGTTGCGCGTGCCGTTGAGGTGCTGCCCTTTGAGGGCGCTGCGGTGGATGGCGGTGCGTCGACGGAGTTGGTGGAGCGCGCGGTTCCCGCTCGCATGGTTTTTGCTTGGCAGCTGATGGATGCCGACCCGCGCGGAGAACTTGATTTGTCCGACGCCGTTGTGGTGCTGGACGAGGTGTGCCGCACGGGTGACGCTGACCGGATCCGCTCGCTGATGCAGCGTGCCGGGCGCGTCGTCTGCCGCAACCTGGGACAGGTGGCGATGGCGCGTGAGCTGGGCGTGGCGTTTGACGTGGCGGCGCCGGTGTTCTGCGCGAATCGGGTCACGCTTACCTGGCTGCGCGGACTCGGGGCGGGGTGGGTGTACTTGTCGGCCGAGTTGCTCGGCAATGATGCGGAGCGTATTGCCGAACTGGCTGCTGAACCCGGCGTCTGGGGTCCGGTCGACGCCGACCGTCCCGAGCTTATGGTGTGCGAGCACTGCCTGCTGACCGCCGAGGGCGTCTGCGCTACCGATGCGACGGGACAGGTCCGTTGCCGCGACTGCTTGCGCCGTCGGCAGGTACGCTATCTGGTCGAGCGTGACGGTACACGTTTGCCAGTTGCCATTGACGCATGCGGCAGGACGAGGATTTTCCTGTCGTAGGTGCCGCGTCGCGTCAGTTTGTTATCATATGAGAGTTTATGAACTTCCAGCACCGCCGTATCCGGTGAGGGTGCTATAGCAAAAGGAGGATACCCAATGCTGTCTGTTGACGAGCAAATGCGTATCATCACCTCGGGTGCAGCGCAAATCGTCCCCGAGGCCGACCTTCGCAAGAAACTT
This sequence comes from uncultured Collinsella sp., assembly GCA_900542235.1. Classification (GTDB taxonomy): domain Bacteria; phylum Actinomycetota; class Coriobacteriia; order Coriobacteriales; family Coriobacteriaceae; genus Collinsella. The sequence goes on along the minus strand of UQNB01000029.1, from coordinate 18,465 downwards.
GAGAAGGGCGAGCCCCTCAACATCAAGCTCGGCGTCGATCCCACCAGCCCCGATCTGCACCTGGGCCATGCCGTGCCCCTGCGCAAGATGCGTCAGTTCCAGGACCTGGGCCACAACGTCACCCTCATCATCGGCAACGGTACCGCGCTGATCGGCGACCCCTCGGGCAAGAATACCACCCGCCCGCAGCTTTCGCAGGAGCAGATCGAGGCTAACGCCGAGACCTACGTGAGCCAGGCCATGAAGATCCTGGACCCCGAGAAGACCACCATCGTGCACAACGGCGACTGGATCCTTTCGATGGACCTGGCCGGTCTTTTGCAGGTGTGCTCCAAGTTCACTGTCGCCCGTATCCTCGAGCGCGACGACTTTTCCAAGCGCTACCAGTCTCAGACGCCGATTGCCCTGCACGAGTTCCTGTACCCCGTGATGCAGGCCTTCGACTCCGTTCAGATTAAGGCCGACGTCGAGATGGGCGGCACCGACCAGCTCTTCAACCTGCTCGCCGGCCGCGAGCTCATGGAGAAGATGGGCATGGAGCCGCAGATTGCGCTCACCATGCCGCTGCTCGAGGGTACCGACGGCGTGCGCAAGATGTCCAAGTCCTATGGCAACTACATCGGCCTGACCGATGCTCCCAAGGATATGTTCGGCAAGACCATGTCCATCCCCGACGAGATGATCGGCAAGTACTATCGTCTGGCCAGCTCGCTCGCCCCGGCCGAGGTCGACAAGATCGACGCCGCCCTGGCCGACGGTTCCGCCGACCCCTACGAGCTCAAGCGCGCTCTGGGCCGCGACCTGTGCGATACCTACCACGGCGCCGGCGCCGGCGACGAGGCCCAGGCCGAGTTCGACCGTGTGTTCAAGGAGGGCCAGCTCGCCGACTTCCCCGAGAAGCACGTTGAGCTGACCGTCAACGACGAGGGCCAGATTTACCTCGCCGGCCTGCTCAAGGACCTGGGCCTTTCGGCCAGCGCCGGTCAGGCCCGCCGCGACATCGACGGCGGCGGCGTCAAGATCAACGGCAAGGCTGTGGCTCCCAAGAGCTACAACATCGACCCGAGCGCCCTCAAGCTGGGCGACACCCTCTCCGTAGGCAAGCGCAAGGGCTTCAAGCTTATTTAGTTACGCGGTTTTACCAAACCGCGTAACCGGTCGACGCTGCAAACCCGCCAGCGCGGCAATCTGCCTTTCAACTTCGGCGGCATGACCAGAAGGTCAATGCCGCCTCGTTTCAAGGCACCTTGCTCGCTCTGGCGGGTTTTCGCTGACTTTGCCAAGGCATCGGCGTCGCCTTTGTTGGCACTTGGGGACGTTCCTTTTGTGTCGGCACTTGGGGACAGTCCTTATGTCAAGAGATTGGTGCAAGAGGGATAGGTTGCCTTGCGTCGATCTAAATAGGTTGCGGTGAGATAGTTCTTGAATTGGCCTTATTGAGGACTAAACAGGAACTATCTCACCGCAACTGCGTTGAACGTTTTTTGGCAACTGGTTTACTTGCTCGCGAAGAGCCAGACCAGGATGATCGCTAGAATTACGGCGACGATGCAGACGATGGCGCCGGTGAATTTGATGCGTGAGTCGCGGGTACGTTCGCGCACCGCGTCCTCGGTGGCCTCGAGCTGGGCTACTTCTCGCTCGGTCTCGGCGTGTTCGGCTTTGTCTCGGGCCAAGGATCCTGCAAGCGACTCAGTGATCTCTGGGTGGTCGTGCACCTCGGTCGCCTGTTCGATGATCGACTGTGCATGTGCGACATCTGCTTGGGCGTTGGCGATGGTCTGCTCCTGCTCGCGGCGTGCCTTGTCCTCCGCGGCGATCTTCTCGCGCAGTTCGCGCTGACGAGTCGCGGCGGCGGTCTTCGCCGTCTGCAGCTCGTCGCGCGCGGCATCGGCTTCGGTCGTCACGGCTTGGTGCGCGCGTTTTGCGTCGGCGATAGGGGCTTGAGCCTGCTCGACGGCCTGCTCGGCTGCGGCAAGCGAGTGCTCAAGGTCGGCGGTGATGCGCGGGACATCTTCTTCGGCTTTACGCAGGGCATCTGCCGTGTCGGAAATCTGCATCGAGAGCTCGCTGGTGCGCACCGTATAGTTGGCGGGATTTGCCGAGGGATTGCGTTGCAGCTCGGCATACTCATGACGCAGCGTCTCGAGCTGGGCGCGCGTGGCGTCGACGGTTTGTTGTGCGGCGGCAATGCCGGCGTCTCGCTCTGCCTTCACCTTGTCGCGGATGCGCTTGGAATCCTCAAGACGTCGAACGAGGCGGTTGCCGGTCTCGCGTGAGCTCGCCTCGCGGGCCTCCACGGCGTCGAGCGCGGCCTTCAGACGGAGCTCAGTCGCGTCATCCTCTGTCTTCATTTGTTCGAGCTGACCCTTGAGCTCTGTCGCTTTGGAGGCGTGGGCATCACGATCAATCTCGGCGGCCGCTGCAGTCTTTTGGGCCGTGGCAATCGCCTGGCGCTGGTCGGCGACGATCTGGTCGTAGCGGCCTGCGATATCCTGGCGCGTCTCGAGTTCCTCGGCCTGATCGGCAATGCGCTGCTCAAGTTCGGCCAGGTGGGCGCGGGCATCGGCAAATGCCTTTTTCGCGGCGTTCATCTCGCGCATGGCCGAGGCGCCCTGGGCGATAAAGGTGCCCACGGCGTTCGCAGTGTTCGAGACAGCGGTCCCCAGATCGCGGCTCGCGGCGGAGGAGTGCGGGGCGGTCGGGCGAGCGGTGTCGGCAGCGTCCGCATCGGCAGTCTGCGGCACGGCGATATTGCCGGTACCGCCTTCGATCACAGAAAAGCCTGCTGCGTGCGGGTCGACCGCATCGGTGCCAATCGTGGGATGCTCGAGCTGCAGAAACGAGGGCATGGTGCTGCCCTGGTCGGCAACCGGAGTCTCGCCGGGTACGAAGGTCGAGGCTGCCTCGGCGGCCTCCTCTTCCTCGGCGTCAACGTCAGCGTCGGCCACGGCGTCCTTCATCGCTTTGACGGCATCCATCATGGAGTCCATGACGGCGTCGAGCTCTTCTTCCGAAGAAACCTCGATAGGGCCCGCAGCTTGCGGAGCAGCATCCTGTACGGGGCGGTCGTCCTGAGCGGGCGCATCGTCGTTTTGCTCGTCTGCATCTTCGGCGCCAGGGGTTTCCGCCGTAGCGCTTTCGTCTAAGATGGGGTCGTCGAGGTCAATATCATCGCAGGTCACAGCGTCGGCATCTGCAGTGACGTCTGCGGAATCATCAATATGCTGTTGAGTCTGGGGGTCCAGCTCGTCTGTCATAGGCATGTGCTCCTCATCGTTGTTTGTCACCCTATGATAAAGTCTCGCGCCGACATCCCGCGCGCTGCAGCAAAGTTTCAAAACGTGTTCGATGGCTCGTTTGGCTGACAAAAATTCGGCCTTCTTATTCAGTTTGTGCTTGACATCCCCTTCGCCGAATGACGTTGTGCCGTTCGCCTGCTGCAGCCTTTATTTTTCACTTGAACACGTTAAAGTTACATGTCAGCTTTTGGCGCGTGAATTTGGGTGCGCGCAGTCGGCGGGCGTGCCCGTCGTGATTTGAAAGGACTTTCTTATGGGACTTTTCACTGGCAAGACCGTGATTATCACCGGCGGCGGCAAGGCTACGCTTAAGGACGGCTCCGCTGGCTCCATCGGCTACGGCATCGATATCGCTTTTGCCAAGGAGGGCGCAAACCTCGTCATTACCGGCCGCAACGTTGCCAAGCTCGAGGCTGCCAAGGAGTCTCTCGAGGCTGAGTACGGCGTTAAGGTTCTGCCTGTTCAGGCCGATGTCTCGGCTGGTCAGGACAACGAAGCCGTCGTCCAGAACGTCATCGACAAGGCCATTGAGGAGTTCGGCCGCATCGACGCCGTCGTCAACAATGCTCAGGCCAGCGCCTCGGGCGTGACCATCGCCGATCACACCATGGACCAGTTCAACCTGGCCATCTACTCCGGTCTGTATGCCACCTATCTGTACATGCAGAAGGCCTATCCGCACCTGAAGGAGACCAAGGGCTCCGTGGTCAACTTTGCTTCGGGCGCCGGCCTGTTTGGCAACTATGGCCAGTGCAGCTATGCTGCCGCCAAGGAGGGCATCCGCGGCCTGACCCGCGTCGCTGCCAACGAGTGGGGCAAGGACGGCATCAACGTCAACATCGTTTGTCCGCTTGCTTGGACCGCTGCGCTCGAGAACTTCCAGGATGCCTATCCCGAGGCGTTCAAGGCCAACGTTCACATGCCGCCGGCGGGTCACTACGGCGACGTCGAGAAGGAAATCGGCCGCGTTGTCGTTCAGCTCTGCGGTCCCGACTTTAAGTATATGAACGGCGAGACCGTCACCCTCGAGGGTGGCATGGGCCAGCGTCCGTAGGGTTACGCGGTTTTACCAAACCGCGTAACGGGTCGACGCTGCGCGGTCACCAGGGCGACAACTTGTCATTCAAAGAGGGCGGCATGACCAGAAGGTCAATGCCGCCCTCTTTTCATGCCAATTTGTTCGCTCTGGCGACCGCTCGCTGACGTTGCTAGAACATCGGCGTTGCCTTGGCTGTTGGATGTAGTCGCTGGGGACGTACTTAAACGACTATGGCCCCTTTGCACCAGTTTCTGTCGAGTCGGTGCTCCTTGCGGGTTGCCCGTATAATGGTTTGCGTATGAACCGCAACCAAGGAGTTCCAGTTTATGGACCAGAGCCTTTTTAAATTCGACCTGATCGCCGAGGACCCGACGACGCACGCGCGTGCCGGCGTACTGCACACCCCGCACGGCGATATCGAGACGCCAATCTTTATGCCCGTGGGCACCAAGGCAAACGTCAAGGGTATTCCTACCGAGACCGTCAAACAGCTCGGCGCCCAGATCGTGCTTGCCAACACCTATCACCTGTCCATGCGTCCCGGCGAGGACACCATTGCCGAGCTGGGCGGCCTGCACAAGTTTATGAACTGGCACGGCCCCATTCTTACCGATTCGGGCGGCTTCCAGGTGTTCAGCCACAACGACGCCGTCAAGCTCACCGACGAGGGCGTGCGCTTTATCGTCAACGACTACGACGGCCGCCACGTGTTCTGGACGCCCGAGGACAACATGGAAATCGCCATGAAGCTCGGCTCCGATATCTGCATGCAGCTCGACCAGTGCCCGGGCTATCCCGCCACGCGCGCCTACGTCGAGCGCGCCGTTGAGCTGTCGAGTATGTGGGCCGAGCGCTGCTATAAGGCGCATACCCGCGATGACCAGGCGCTCTTTGGCATCGTCCAAGGCGGCATGCACCTGGACCTGCGCCTGCGCTCGCTGCGCCATCTGGAGGAGTGCGGCGACTTCCCGGGTTACGGCATCGGCGGCTATTCGGTGGGCGAAGACCACGAGACCATGTTCGAGACGCTGGCACCGCTGGTTTCCGAGTACATGCCTAAGCACAAGCCGCGCTACCTCATGGGCGTCGGCAACCCTACCACGCTCGTGCGCGGCGTTGGCGTGGGCATCGACATGTTCGACTGCGTGCTGCCGACGCGCACCGGCCGCATGGGTACGGCGTTCTCCAGTGAAGGTCGCCTTAACTTCCGCAACGCGCGCTTTGCGCACGACGACGGCCCCATCGACCCCACCTGCACCTGCCCGGTGTGCACGGGCGGCTACAGCCGTGCGCTCATCCGTCACATGGTCACGCAGAAGGAGATGCTCGGCGGTATTCTGCTGTCGATGCACAACATTTACTACCTGCTCAACCTTATGCAGCGTGCCCGTCAGGCCATTATCGAGGGCCGCTACGGCGCGTTTGTGAGCGACTGGATGAACAGCCCTGCGGCGGTGGATTACTAAGAGCAGCACGGGCGCTTGCAGGGCGCGGGCAACGGCAAGGGGCGAGCGCCGGCCGGTCATCACGTTTGCTAACACCGCTTGCGCGACCGATGACCGATAGCTTGCAAGCACTTGATGCATCGTGGGTACCATACCGAATAGTTGATGTTCGGGCGGGTGTTTGGCGCACAGCGTCGACCCCGCCCGTTTTTCTTTTTCTCGATAGGAGTACCCATGATTAAGAATGAGAACGTCGAGGGCGAGCCTGTCTACGACGAGACGTACCGCCGCGGCCCCGTGGTCATGCGCGGCCCCATGATTCCTAAGGACAACACCTACGCCAACCTGCTGGCGCCCGAGGACTCGACCGACTGGCTGCATGCCGACCCGTGGCGCGTGCTGCGCATTCAGGCAGAGTTTGTCGATGGTTTTGGCGCGCTTGCCGAGCTTGGACCTGCGGTGACCATCTTCGGTAGCGCCCGCACGCCCAAGACCGATCCGCTCTACAAGGCGGCGCGTACCGTCGGGCGCAAGATCGCGCAACGTGGCGTGGCGGTCATCACCGGTGGCGGCCCCGGCATCATGGAAGCGGCCAACAGGGGAGCGGCGAGTGTCAACGGCAAGTCAGTTGGCCTAGGCATTGAATTGCCGCACGAGCAGGGGCTCAATAAATACGTGAACCTCGGCATGGACTTCCGCTACTTCTTTGTGCGCAAAACCATGTTCGTTAAGTACAGCTCGGGCGCCATCGTATTTCCCGGCGGCTTTGGCACGCTCGACGAGATGTTCGAGGTTCTCACGCTGGTGCAGACGCACAAGGTCAAGCGCATGCCGCTCGTGCTGGTGGGCACCGAGTACTGGCAGGGCCTATTCGACTGGCTCAACGGTCCGGTGATGAGCACCGGTATGATTAGCCCGCTCGATCCGGATCTGGTACACATTACCGACGACCTCAACGAGGCCGTTGACATTGCGCTCAGCGGGCTGATGTAGATCAATCGTGCCCACGCGACATGAATACGCATGGCAATCTGATGTTATCTAACATCAGATTGCCATTTATATTGGGTATACTGGTGTAAAAGACGAGGGCGAGGAGGTCGCAAATGTCTACAGCAACAGTTAAGCCTACGACGGTTCGAATCGAAGAGGGGCTCAAGGAGCAGGCGACTGAGTTCTTGGATTCGGTCGGCCTCAGCCTCAATTCCTATCTCAATCTTGCCGTTCGGCAGCTGGTAAATCAGCGAAAGATTCCTTTTGAGATTGTAGGAAGGGCGGAGGTGCCCAACGAGGTGACGAGGCGCGCCATGGTGATCGCCGAGGCTCATGAGCTGGGGATTTTGCCGGACGATAGCCTGTCATTCAATAACGCTGATGAGCTTATGTCATTCCTCGATGAGGAATAGCGATGTTCGAGATTAAAGTCGAGGCTCAATTTAAGGTGGACTACAAACGAACGATGCGCATGCATCCGCAGCTAAAAAGTGAGTTTAAAGCGGCGGTTGCAGAGCTTGTGGCTCATGGGTCACTTCCGGCGGAGTATGGCGCCCACGAGCTCTCAAACCCGGGCGGAAACTACAACGGCCACATCGATTTCCACCTATCCGATGGCTTGGTCGATGTGGTCGTTCTTTATCTTCCCCATAAGACTAACCCAGTGATTAGGCTGGTGAGAATGGGCACTCATCAGGAACTGTTTCAGGGTCCGCTGGGCTGATCGCCGATTTCTAAGTTGCGGTGGAATAGGGATTGATTGGCGGCTAATAAGCCAAAAACAGTCCCTATTCCACCGCAAGAGGTAAAGGTGCCCCTAGTGGATGGGCTGGTAGCGGGGGCAGTAGCTGATGGCGATGGCATCGACGCCTACGTGGGTGGCGATGGTGCAGCCGATGGGGCCGGTGCCGGCGTCCACGTAGTCCTGGCCTGCGAGCGCCTCGTTGACAAGTTCCTGCTCCTCGGCGGCGCCGGTCGTGAGCACGCGCACACTGGAGCCCGGGTGCTCGTCCAAAAACGCGAGGCAGTCTGCCATGGTGTTGGCGACGATACGCTTGGCGCCGCGGCCCTTTTTGATGGCCTTGATCTCGCCCGACTGCCACTCCGGCGAAACGGCCAGGCGAATGTTGAGCATCTGCGTCAGCTGGCCGGCGAGCTTGGGGGCGCGGCCGTTTTTGACCAGGTTCTCGAGCGTGCGGGGAATTAGCAGCAGATGGGCGTCGGGCAGCGTCGCGCGGATCTGCGCCTCGGTCTCGTCCAGACTGCGGCCGTCCTCGCGCATGGCCAGCGCGTACTCCACCAGTAGGCCTTCGGCACCCGAACCGGTGCGCGAATCGATGCAGCGCACGTCGAGCTCGTGCGTTTCGGCCACCAGGCTGGCGTTGGCATAGCAGGCAGACCACTCGCTGCACAGCGAGATAAAGATCGCGCTATCGTGGCCGTCGGCGAGCACGCGGTCAAAGAGTGCCTTGAACTCGCCGGCGCTCGGCTGCGAGGTGTGCGGCAGCTGCTCGGAGCCGGCCATGCGGGCGACGTACTCCTCGGCGGTAATCTGCACCTGGTCGAGCAGGTCCTCGCCCTCGATAATCACATGCAGCGGAATCACGTAAATGCCAAGCTCTTGAGCACGGGCGGGGGAGATGTCCGACGTGGAGTCGGTTATGATGGCAAAAGACATAATTGCACCTTTCGTTGGGGCGCGACGGCGCCGCCTTCTGAGAGCAAAGTGCGACAAGTATAGTGGAGTTGCTCTACATTGCTAGGTTCAATTGTTGAATAGTCAACAGTTTGAAGTGTCGGTGTGGAAATCATCAACTGGGGAAGAGGGATACCGATGGAGGCGCTGGAGATAGGCAAGCGGCCGGTCGTGCTGTTTGATTTCGATGGCACGGTGGCAGATACGGGTCGGGCGGTGATGACCTCGACACGCAAAACGTTGGCCACGCGCGGGTTTTCGGAGGCGCAGATGGGTGACCTGCGTCGCATGATCGGGCCTCCGCTGTGGAAGAGCTTCCACGACTTTTACGGCTTTACGCGCGAGGAGTCGCTCGTGGTGGCCGACGAGTACCGTGCCTTTTTTGACGAGCTGGGTCCGGAGGAGTATCCCGTGTTCGACGGAATCCCCGAGCTGCTCGATGGCTTGGCGGCGCAGGGTCATCGCATGGCCGTGGCGACGTCTCGCATGGAGGCAAAGTGTATCGACATGGTGCATGAGCTGGGGCTTTCTCAGTTTGAGGCGGTGGTTGGCATGAATCCGCCGCAGGGACGCGAGACCAAGGCCGATTCGGTCCGCGACGCCCTGGCGGCGCTTGGCGCGACTGCCGACGAGGCCGTGATGATCGGCGACCGCTTTAACGACGTGGAGGGCGCGCACGCGATGGGCGTGCCGTGCATCGGCATCTATTCGGGCGCGGCGGCGCCGGGCGAGCACGAGGCGGCGGGTGCCGATGCGGTGGTGCACTCGGTGGCAGAGCTTGCTAAACTTTTCGCTATCTAATGACGTAATGTGAGGGGCGGGCGTGCCCGTCGCTCATTGCTAAGGAGGTCGTCCATGAATCAGGTGGAGCAGAGCGTTACCGAGTATGTCGACGAGGTCTGGGAAGATGTCGTCGCCGATATCGAGCAGTTGGTGGGCTACCCGTCCGTGGCAGTTTCTGCCGATGCGGAGCCCGGTGCGCCGTTTGGCCGCCCGGTCCGTGATGCGCTCGATTGCGCGCTCGGCATTGCGCAAAAGCTCGGCTACCAGACGAGCGATGACGAGGGCTTTGTGGGAATCGCCGATATCCCGGGCCGCGGCGATAAGCAGCTTGCGACTATCTGCCATGTGGACGTGGTACCCGCCGGCCCTGGCTGGAACACCGACCCGTTTGCGATGGAGCGTCGCGAGGGCTGGCTGCTCGGCCGTGGCGTGATCGACGACAAGGGTCCGGCCGTGTTGTCGCTCTACGCCGGCGCTTACCTACTCAAGCACGGCATCGTGCCGCGCTATACCTTCCGTGCGCTGCTGGGCTGCGATGAGGAAGTGGGCATGTCCGACGTTCACCATTATCTGGAGAACCACGCGAACCCCGACTTTCTGTTTACGCCCGATGCCGAGTTTCCGGTCTGCAATGCCGAGAAGGGCCAGTTTGGGGCGACATTTGTGAGCTCCAAGATCGACGGCGGGCGCATTGTGTCCTGGAGCGGTGCCGAGGCGAGCAACGCTATTCCGTCGCAGTCTATCTGCGAGCTTGCGATTGCCGCCGATGAGCTGCCGGCGCCCGTCGAGAACGCCGACCGCCTGGAGATCACGGCTCTCGATAGCGGGCATGCGCAGATTTTCGCCCACGGTATTGGCGGCCACGCTTCGATGCCTGAGGGCACCATCAACGCCGTCGGCCTGATCGTGGCGTATCTGCGCGAGGCTGAGGACGCGTTTGGTGCACGCGATGAGCGCCTGCTGACGCCTGCCGAGCACGAGTTTGTCAAGTTTTTGGCCTTTGTGCATGCGGACGCCTATGGCCGCGGCCTGGGTATCGACGCGACGAGCCCGGCGTTTGGCCCGCTTACCTGCAACGCTGGCGTCATTCGCGTGTCGGATGGCCACATTGAGCAGGTCATCGACGTGCGCTTCCCCGATAGCACCAGTGCCGATACCATCTGCGAGCAGCTCGAGCCGCTCGTGGGCCGCTTTGGTGTGACGTATCGCGTGGGTCGTGCCAAGGTGCCGTTCTCAGTTTCGGCCGACGATCCGGCCGTGAAGGCGCTTATTGATACCTATAACGAGTTTACGGGCAAGCATGCTGAGCCCTTTGCCATGGGCGGCGGCACGTACGCGCGCAACTTTGCCCGCGCCGTGTCGTTTGGCCCCGAGGAGACCGGTCTGGAGCTGCCCGAGTGGGGCGGCCAGATGCACGGTCCCAACGAGTGCGCCAACGAGGAACAGCTCAAGCAAGCGCTCAAGATCTACATCGTGGCGATCCTGCGCCTCAACGAACTCGAGCTGTAGGGCTTCCCCAGGCACCCGACCTTGCCCCTCAAACCGTCGCTTGCGTACCAAAGTACGCGGCGCTCCTCTTTCGGGGCAATCTCGGGCACCTGGGAAACCCCTATATCCTGCTTAGATACAAACTTGAATTACGAGCCCGGTGCTTTTGCCCGGGCTTTTTCTGTTGCGGTGGGATAGTCGTTGGGGACGCTCCTCCGGTGTAAAAGGTGCGCCATGTTTGGCGCTGGATTGTTATCCGTTTGTAAAGGCTGGGCAGAGCTTGCGGTAAGGGTCTATCAAATGCCCGTAAGAAACCGCAGTTGGCGCGGGCGCTGACCGATTGAGGCAGTATCTTTCCAAACAGCAAAGCGGGCAGGGTGCCCGCGAGTCGCTTGTATGAAAGGAAGATCATGCTCGATCAGGCTTATTCTCGTCGTCAGTTCCTCGGCCTCGCTGGTGGTCTTGTCAGCATCGTCGGTCTCGGTCTCGTTGGTTGCGGTGGCTCCAACGCCGCCAACACCGCTGCTGAGGGCAGTGCCGCTGCTGCCGAGTCCGTCTCGGGCGAGGTGACCTACGACGGCGCCTCCTCGTTCCAGGCTCTCGTCGAGGCTGCTGCCGAGAAGTTTATGGATGCCAACCCCGACGTCTCCATCTCCGGTTCGGGCAACGGTTCGGGTAAGGGCCTGACCGCCGTTGCCGCCGGCACCGTCACCATCGGTAACTCCGACGTCTTTGCCGAGACCAAGCTCGAGGCCGACCAGGTCAAGAACCTCGTCGACCACGAGGTCGCCGTCGTGGGCATGGGCCCCGTCGTCTCCAAGAACGTCACGGTCGACGACCTGTCCCTCGAGCAGCTCAAGGGCATCTTCTCCGGCCAGATCACCAACTGGAAGGAGGTTGGCGGCGACGACGCAAAGATTGTCGTCCTCAACCGTAAGGCCGGCTCCGGCACCCGCGCCACCTTCGAGGCTGCCGTCTTTGGCGACGAGGCAGTCGACTTTAAGGGCGACGCCGAGCTCGACAAGTCCGGCGATGTCCAGACTCAGATGGGCAGCACCGACAACGCCATCTCTTACCTCGACTTCTCGCACTTCGACGACTCCAAGTTCAATGCCATCAAGGTCGAGGGCGTCGAGCCCAAGAGCACAAACGTCACCGACGACTCCTTCAAGATCTGGGCTACCGAGCACATGTACTGCGCTAAGGACGCCGACGAGGCCACCAAGGCCTTCCTGGAGTTCATGCTTTCCGACGACGTCCAGGGCAAGCTCGTCGAGGAGCAGGGCTTTATCCCCGTCTCTGCCATGAAGGTCGTCAAGGACGCCAGTGGCAAGGTCTCCGCTAAATAAGTAATCGCCCCCGGAAAGGTTTGCAATGGCAAAACAGCTGCCAAAGCGCGAGCTTGAGAACGTGGGCCTGGGCGTCACGGGTGCGTGCGTAGCGCTCGTGACGCTTGTCGTTGCCGCGCTCATCTTTATGGTCGCCCAAAAGGGCCTCTCGGCTTTTTTCAAGGACGGCGTCTCGATCGTCGAGTTTTTTACCGGTACCAAGTGGGACCTGGCCAACACGGCCGAAAACGGCCTGCCCTACACTGGCGCCCTGCCCCTGATCGTCACCTCGTTTGCGGTCATGGTGCTCTCCACGCTCATCGCACTGCCCATCGCCATCGGCTCTGCCATCTTTGCGGTCGAGATTCAGCCTAAGTTTGGCTCCAAGGTCTTTCAGCCGCTTATTGAGCTTTTGACCGGTATTCCCTCGGTCGTCTTTGGCCTGATCGGCTTTCACGTGGTCGTCGGCCTTATGAAGAGCGTTTTCCACGTGAGCACGGGCCTGGGCATCTTGCCCGGCGCCATCGTGCTGGCCGTCATGATCCTGCCGACGATGACCACGCTTTCGGTCGATGGCCTGCGCGCTGTGCCCGACAGCTACCGTCAGGGCTCGCTCGCGCTGGGCTACACCCGCTGGCAGACCATCTGGCACGTGGTGCTCAAGTCCGCCATGCCGTCGCTCATGACCGCGGTCATCCTTGGCATGACCCGCGCCTTTGGCGAAACGCTCGCCGTGCGCATGGTTATCGGCGGTATCGAGGCCATGCCGACGTCGCTGCTGTCGCCTGCCTCGACCATTACCACCACGCTCACCACGTCCATGGCGGTCTATGCCGAGGGCTCAGCCCAGGACGACGTTCTGTGGGCGCTCGGTCTGCTGCTGATGGGCATGAGCCTCATCTTTATCCTGATCATCCACCTTATCGGCCGCAAGGGGGCGAAGGCTCGTGGCTAGCACGCGCATCCATATCGACGAGGCGAGACTCGGGCGTGTCCAAAAGCAGGACCGCATCGCCACGGGCGTGTTGACGGCGATCGTCGCCATCGTCATGCTTATCGTCGTCTCCATGGTGGCCTATATCCTGTTCGAGGGCATCTCGACGCTGTTCCAACCGGGCTTTCTCACGCAGCCGTCGCGCGCCAACGGAACCCAGGGCGGTGTGCTCTATCAGCTGTTCGACTCGTTCTACCTGCTGCTGATCACCTTAGGTATCTCGGTGCCCATCAGCCTGGGCGGCGCGGTGTTCCTGGTTGAGTACGCGCCCGATGGACCCATCCGCGACATCGCCTCCACTGCCATCGAGACGCTTTCCTCGCTGCCGTCCATCGTCGTGGGCATGTTCGGCTTTCTGGTGTTCTCGGTGCAGCTGGGCTGGAAGTACTCCATCATCTCCGGCGCCGTCGCGCTCACCATGTTCAACATCCCCATCCTGGTGCGCGTGATTCAGCAGGCGCTCGAGGACGTGCCGCAGGCCCAGCGCGATGCGTGCCTGGCCATGGGCCTCACCCGCTGGGAGGCCACGCTGCACATCCTGATTCCCGAGGCCATGCCCGCCATCGTGACCGGCATCGTGCTTTCGGCCGGCCGCGTGTTTGGCGAGGCCGCGGCGCTGCTCTTCACCTCGGGCATGAGCTCGCCGGTTCGCCTCAACTTCTTGAGCTTTAACCTGTCGAGCCCCACTTGCGCCTGGAACGTGTTCCGCCCCGGTGAGTCGCTGGCCGTGCACATCTACAAGATCTATGGCGAGGGCAGTCCCGAGGCCCAGCAGATCGTTTGGGGCACCGCGGCACTGCTGATGATCTGCGTGCTGCTGTTTAACGTAGTCGCCCGTATCGTGGGCAAGCAACTGGCAAGGAAGATGACGGCCGAATGAGCGAGATGAATGCAACGCCCGCATCCGAGGCGGCCACGTCCGAGACCCAGGACTTTCTGTCGAGTGTGGGGGAGAGCGAGAAGCGCGTGCGCGTGAGCGGCAAGGCCGTGAGCGACGAGGTCGTGCTCTCCACCAAGGACGTCAACGTGTACTATGGCGACCACCATGCGCTGCACGATACGTCGCTCGACTTTCACAAGGGCGAGATCACGGCGCTCATCGGGCCTTCGGGCTGCGGTAAGTCGACCTTTTTGCGCAGCCTCAACCTGATGAATCGAGAGATTCGCGGCTGCCGCGTGGAGGGCGAGATCAACTACCGCGGGCGCAACGTGAACACCAAGACCGAGAACACGTACGAGCTGCGTCGCTCTATCGGCATGGTGTTTCAGCAGCCTAACCCCTTTCGCAAGTCCATTCGCGACAACATCACGTTTGCGCCCAAGCGCCACGGCATTACCGACCGCGACGAGCTCGATCGCATGGTCGAGGAGAGTCTGCGCGGCGCGGCGCTGTGGGACGAGGTCAAGGATAAGCTCGACAAGAGTGCCTACGCGCTTTCGGGCGGCCAGCAGCAGCGTCTGTGCATCGCGCGCACGCTCGCGCTCAACCCCGACGTGATCTTGTTTGATGAGCCCTGTTCGGCGCTCGACCCCATCTCGACGCTGGCGATCGAGGACCTGATGTCATCAATCGTCGCCGACCGCGCCATCGTCATCGTGACGCACAACATGGAGCAGGCGTCGCGTGTGTCCAACCGCACGGCGTTTTTCTACATGGGCGATATGGTCGAGTGCGACGAGACCGACGAGATTTTCCAACGGCCCAAGGATAAGCGGCTGAATGATTACCTCACCGGCATGTTCTCCTAGTCCGGGACATGCTTGAGGCCCGCGGCGGCCATGGTTGCCGCGGGACTGATTGGAGAGGCGGGTCATCTCTTTTGGGGATGGCCCGCCTTTTTGCTCTGCGACCGAAACGACCACCACAAAGGGGACAGGCACCTTCGTGGTGGTTTGGGGTGGGGCTCGCTGCTATCATGGACAACGTTGAATTTCTACGAAGGAGCAGGGCATATGGCGATTCTTTTGGGATGCGATTCCGTCAGCCTAGAGTTTCCCACCAAGCATATTTTCGATAGCGTGACGCTCGGCGTGGGCGAGGGCGACCGCATCGGTATTGTCGGTAAAAACGGCGACGGCAAGTCGACGCTGCTGAGCGTACTCGCCGGCACGCTGGAACCCGACGACGGACGCGTGACGCATCGCCGCGGTACGACGATCGGCCTGCTCGGCCAAAAGGACCAGCTGGTCGATACCGACACCGTGCATCATGCCGTCGTGGGCGACACGCCCGAGTACGAGTGGGCGTCGAGCCCCCGCACGCGCCAGATCCTCGCCGGCCTCATTAGCGATGTGCCTTGGGAGGGCACGGTGGGCGAGCTTTCGGGCGGCCAGCGCCGTCGCGTGGACCTCGCGCGCCTGCTGATTGGCGACTATGATGTGCTCATGCTCGACGAGCCCACCAACCACCTGGACATGCGTACCATCAACTGGCTCGCGCGCCACTTAAAGGCCCGCTGGCAGCACAGTCAGGGCGCGATGCTCGTGGTCACGCACGACCGCTGGTTCTTGGACGAGGTCTGCACCAGCATGTGGGAGGTCCACGACGGCCAGGTCGATCCCTTCGAGGGTGGTTACTCGGCCTACATCCTGCAGCGCGTGGAGCGCGACCGCATGGCCGCCGTTACCGAGGAGCGCCGTCGCAACATGGCGCGCAAGGAGCTCGCGTGGCTGAGCCGCGGCGCCCAGGCTCGTTCCACCAAGCCCAAGGTTCGCGTGGATGCCGCTCGCGAGCTGATCGCCGACGTGCCGCCCGTGCGTGACGAGCTGGAGCTCAAGCGCCTGGCCGTGAGCCGCCTGGGCAAGCAGGTTATCGATGTGGTCGACGTGGACGCCGGCTATGCGGATGCCGATGGCACGTCCAAACAGGTGCTCACCGATGTGACCTGGCTCATCGGCGCGGGCGACCGCTATGGTCTTTTGGGCGAGAACGGCGCCGGCAAGTCGACGCTGCTCGACGTGATCCAGGGCAAGATCGCGCCCCTGCGCGGCCGTGTGAAGATCGGCCAGACGGTGCGCTTTGGCGTGCTGTCGCAGCAGCTCGAGGAGCTCGAACCCTACATGGGCGACACGATCCGCGAGGTGCTCAGCCACTACAAGAAGTACTACGTCATTGACGGCAAGGAGACTTCACCCGAGAAGCTCTGCGAGCGTCTGGGCTTTACGACGCAGCAGCTCTGGAGCCGCATCGGCGATCTTTCGGGCGGCCAGCGCCGTCGCCTGTCGCTGCTACTGACGATCCTGGACGAGCCCAACGTGCTTATCCTAGACGAGCCCGGCAACGACCTGGATACCGACATGCTCGCGATTGTCGAGGACCTGCTCGACGGCTGGCCGGGCACGCTGATCCTGGTGACGCACGACCGCTTTCTGATGGAGCGCGTGACCGACCAGCAGTGGGCGCTGCTCGACGGCCACCTGACGCATATGCCCGGCGGCGTGGACCAGTACCTGCGCCTGTGCAACGCCACCGCCGAGGGCGAGCCCGTGGGTGCACCGAGCGCCAAGACCGGCACGTTCGACACCGGTGCCGCGGCGGCTGCGGCCGAAAAGCCCAAGGCGAGCGGCCAGCCCAATGGCCTTTCCAACGCCGAGCGCCAAAAGCTTCGCCGCGAGGTGAGTTCGCTCGAGCGCAAGATGGAGACGCAGCGCGCTCGCGTGGAGGAGGCCGAGGCCGCCATGGCCCAGGTCGATCCCACCAACTACACGGCGCTGGGCGAGCAGCAGGCAAAGATCGACGAGGCCCACGCCGCCATGGACGAGCTGGAGATGGCGTGGCTCGAGGCGAGCGAAAAGCTCGAGGGCGAGGAGTAGACGAGGATGATCGGGGCCGCGTTTTTCGATATCGACGGCACGCTGCTGAGCTTTAAGACCCACCGGATTCCGGCGTCGGCGCAGCAGGTGCTCGACAGCTTTCACGAGCAGGGGATTGCGTGCGTGATCGCTACGGGCCGTCCGACCTACCAGATGCCGGACTGGCTGTTCGACTTGGGTTGGGATGCGTACATTACGCTTTCGGGCCAGCACTGCTTTGATGCCGAGGGGGTTTACCGCAGCTGTCCGATTGACCCGGACGACGTTGCGGTGATCGTGGGCCAGGTGGCCGAGGGGCGCTACGACTCGCTGTGCATGCAGGGCGAGAACTCGTTTGTGAACCGTCTGTCCGAGCGCGTGGTGACGGCCGGCAGCAACGCGGGAATCGTCTACCACGAGGAACCGTTTGAGCATGCCTTCGATGCGCCGGTCTACCAGTTTTGCGCCTTTGTTGATCCGGCCGACGAGCATATCGTGACCGACGCGGTGTCGCATTCGCTCACCACGCGCTGGTGCGATCTGTTCTGCGACATTATTCCGGCCAACGGCGGCAAGGACCTGGGTGTGGCGGCGACGCTGGAGCGCCTGGGCATCGACGCGAGTGAGGCGATTGCGTTTGGCGACGGCGAGAACGACCTGTCGATGTTCTCGGCCGTGGGCACAAGTGTGGCCATGGGTAACGCGCAGGACACTGTGAAGGCTGCGGCGACCTACGTGACGACCGCCGTGGACGACGACGGAATCTACAACGCCGCAAAGCACTTTGGGCTGCTATAGTTGCGGCTCGGCACCTGGGGACGTTCCTTTTCTGCCGGCAGTCGGGGACACTCCTTGCGGGGCGTGTCCCCGTTTTGTTTTCGTCCCGTGCGTTTTGTGAAACACGGTTAACTTTTTAAACAACGTAGTAAGACATAGGCAACTTTTGCGGTAAAGTAAATCAAGTAAAAGTATCCAAAGGCTAACTAGAAGCCATCGCGAAAGGCGGCCCATGGCCCTGCGTGAATCCGGAGAAGACTATCTCGAATCTATTTATGTGCTCTCGGAGCGCCAGGGCGTCGTTCGCTCGATTGACGTTGCCGAATACCTGGGCGTAACCAAGGCAAGCGTCTCTAAAGCCATGGCGGCCTTGGAGAACAACGGCTACGTGGAGATGGGTAAACGCGACGTGCACCTGACGGAGCGTGGTCTGGATGTCGCTCGCCAAATGTGGGAGCGTCACTGCTTTTTCGTGGGGCTGCTGGAGGATGCGGGTGTTTCGGCTGAGGTCGCGTCGCAAGAGGGCTGCCACATGGAGCATTGCCTGAGCGAGGAGAGCTTTGAGAAGCTGAGGGCGATGTTGGGACGGGGCGAGGCGACGGATTCAACCTCGGAATCCTAGCAGGTCCTCAGTAGCGCGGAGTTCGCGCAAAGCGCGAACCAGCGAAAAGGGGAGAGGGGTTCGGAGAATAACGAGTCCGACGCAGTCCAAAGTGCAGCTATCGGTGCGCGACGCCACCACAGCTGGGCTATCTCTGCGTTCCCAAAGAGGCGCGCCTCCCGCGCCGGAACGGCGCGGGACGGCGATCGGAACCAGTAGCCCCACCA
>UQNB01000028.1 GCA_900542235.1 uncultured Collinsella sp. | reverse complement strand
GATGTTGCCGGCGGGCGCAGTTGTCTTGAAGACGAAATGATCCGTTTTCCTCCGTCCCCAAGGGATCATTACAGTGAGTCGATAAAGCGCTGTTGGGCGGCGCGGCCAGCTTCGTCCCACTTAAAGACGCCGGCGTTGTCGAGCACGTGGCCAAATACCACGCCGACCTCCTCGTGCAGGATATCGATGGCGTTGTCGGCCGTAAGTTCGTCGGCGCGGCGGGCATAGACATCCTCGGCCCATGCGGCGTGGCTGCGGCATAGATCATCGCCCTCGAGCGCACCGGCAAGGTCGTAGCTGGCATCGGCCTTGGCTGCCAGCAGATGCTCGCGGACAGCGCCGAGCTCGGGAACCAGGCGCGGCGGAAGAATAGCCAGGCCCATGACCTCGATCAGGCCGATGTTTTCCTTTTTAATATGGTGATACTCGGCATGCGGGTGGAAAACACCCAGCGGATGCTCGTCGGTCGTGATGTTGCAGCGAAGCGCCAGGTAGGCCTCGTAGATCTCGCCGCCAGCATTGCCGCGGGAGTCGACGCGGCGGATGACGGGCGTCACGGTGTTATGCGCACCCCCGTCGGCTGTGCGCGCGACGACGCCAACCGACTCATCGGTCCACTCGCGCCAAGCGAGGATAATCTTCTCGGCGGCGTCGAGCAGCTGGGCGCGGTCGTGCGAGCGCAGTCGCAGCACCGAAAGCGGCCACTGCAATACGGTGCCGCTGACCTGGTCAAAGCCGGGCACGCTAAACTGCGAGACCTCGGCGGCATGCATCATGGGGAACTCGTGCGCGCCGCCCTGGAAGTGGTCGTGCGACAGAATCGAGCCGCCCACGATGGGCAGGTCGGCGTTGGAGCCAATAAAGTAGTGCGGGAACAGGTCCACAAAATCGAGCAGGCAGGTCAGCCCCTTGCGGTCGACGTGCATCGGGCGATGCTCGGAGCTCATAGCAATGCAGTGCTCGTTAAAGTACGCGTACGGGCTGTACTGGAGGCCCCAGCGCTCGCCGTCGAGCTGGATGGGGATAACGCGCAGGTTCTGGCGAGCGGGGTGAGCGCCGCCGTCGGCTGCGGCGGAGCGTCCGGGATAGCCCTCGTTCTCGATGCACAGCTGGCAGGCGGGATACTTCTCACCCGTGTTCTTTGCGGCGCCGGCTGCGGCAATGTCGCGCGGGTCCTTCTCGGGCTTCGACAGGTTGATGGTGATCTCCAGGTCGCCCCAGTTGGTGGGGGTGCGCCATTTGATGTTGCGCGCGATGGCGGCGCGGCGCACGTAACCGGCGTCGCAGCACAGACCGTAGAACCAGTCGGTCGCGGCGCGGGGCTCGTTGACGCCCATGCGGCCGTTGAACTCCTCGTTTACAACCGAAGGCCTCGGCATGAGCGCGCCCATGATGCGCATGGCGATGCGGTCGCGGCCCGACACCGTGTCCTCGGCAGCACCGTTGGCAACGGCGGCCTCGGAAAGCGCGGCGAGCGTGCCCTCCAGGTCAAAGTCGGGCAGGGTATCGGGGTGCAAGAGCGAGAGTTTCTCGACCTGGAGCGCCCAGGCCATGTCGAGCGCCGGGCCCGTAGCACCGATGCACTCCAGAATGGTGTTGTATGCCCAGATGCGATCGTCCTGACCGATCATGGATCGATGAATGGCATACTCAATCAGGCCTTGCGTGGCCTCGCACACGTCGGTCATTACAGCCATGCCGCGTAAGCCCCCTTGTCAGAGATGGCGTAGTGACGGGCAGAGCCCTCGCCCAGCCAGCTGTTCATCTTGGTGATAAAGGTGTCGACTAGGTCGAGCGGCACGAAGGCCTGGATGGTGCCGCCAAAGCCGCCGCCGTGGATGCGGACGGCGCCGCGGCCGTCAAGCACATGCTCGGCCAGTGCTAGGGCATACATCGAGGGCTGCTCGGAGCCCAGTTTGGCAACGACATTCTGCAGGTACATGGCAGAGCTGGCGCCGGACTTGCGCGTCAGGACCAGGAACTGGTCGATGTCGCCGGCGTTCAGGGCGGCCCAGCGCTTATCGACCAGGCCGTTCTCGTACCAGTAGTGAACGGCGCGCAGGCAGGCACGGTCGCCCAGCTTGGCGCGCAGCTCGGGGAGCTTGGCGTCAAAGTCGGCAACGTCGACCTCGCATAGGCGTGCCTTGCCAAACTCGGCGGCGACGTCCTGCATCTCGCGCGGAACGGCGGCGTAGTCGTCGGTGGCGGCCACGTGATCGGCGCCGACCTTAACGAGCACGAGCGCGTAGCCGTGATCCTCAAAGTTGAGTTCGAGCTTCTGGGTCTTAGGCTGGGCTTGATCCTCAAAGTCCATGTAGGCAAGGCCGCCCAGGCACACAGCGGCCTGGTCCATCAGACCGCAGGGCTTGCCGTAATAGTTGTTCTCGGTGCGCTGGCTCATCTGGGCGAGCGCGACGGGCTCGATGGCGGGTGCGCCCCAGAGGGTTTCTATGGCACGACCGTACGCGGCCTCGACGGCGGCGGAGCTCGAAAGTCCGCCACCCGAGGGAACGGAGCAGGTAAAGGCGAAGTCGAAGCCCTTGGGCTCAACACCAAGTGCTACGACCTCGTGGGCCATACCGCGCACGAGGCTTGCGGACGTGCCCTTCTCGGACTCCTGAACATCCAGCGTGTCGAGCGTAATCTCAAACGTGGGGTAGCCCTCGTCGGCGACGCGGACCTTGTTGGAGTCGGTTGCTACGGCGATGCCGTCAACGGCGACATCGAGCGAGCCGGCGATAACGTGGCCGCCCTCGTGATCGGTGTGATTGCCGCTGATCTCGGAACGCCCGGGCGCGTGCACGTAGAGCACCTGGCGGTCGCCGATGGGGCCAAACTCCTCCTCAAACAGCTTGGTGAGGGTGGCGAGTGTCTTTTCGTCGGGGGCGGTCATATGGGTCCTTTCCTTGACGCCGGAGAGATTGGTCCGTGTCATTATGAGTACGTTAACAATTTTGAGCACCACAAACCAGACGTCGCGGCGCCGCACGTTAATGGGTATGTTAACGTACTCATAACACAACGCATATCTATTTTTGAGAATCTGGTAATCGGTAGATTTTCGGCCGTGAACGGTGTGGCCGTATGGACATATGGAGCAAAAGAACCGCTGATAGAAAAAGTAGAGTACGTTAACATGCGTCCGACGATAGCGGACTTCGGCGCGGGGTGTGTTTCTGCCCGGGCCGACATTCGCACTATTCAGATCCTGCGAGAGCGAAGGTGATTTTGTGGCAAGGCGCCCTTCCAACGATACGGGTACGCGTCCGGTATCCATGGCCGACGTTGCCCGCGCTGCCGGTGTTTCGCAACAGACGGTTTCGCGCGTTGCCAACGGATTGCCCAACGTTAACGAACAGACGCGCCAGCGCGTGCAAGCCGCTATGCAAGAGCTCGGCTTCCGTCCGAGCTATGCCGGCCGTTCGTTGCGTGACGGCCGTTACCATTCGGTCGGCCTGTGCGTCAACGATGTCACCAAGTTTGGCAACCTCTCAATGATCGACGGCATCGCCAGCGCTGCTCGCGAGCATAATTGCGCCATCACACTGGTCGAGATGTCCAAGACCGAGGAATTCTCTCTTGCCGAGGCAACACGTCGTATGGCCGCGCTGCCCGTGGACGGCATCATTATCGGCATGAGCCGTATGGCTCCCGATTTTGAGACGTTCGATCCGTTGCCGGGTATTGGCACGGTCATCGTTACCATGTATGCGCACCCGCGGGTGACTACGGTTGACTCCGATCATTACGGCTGCTCGCTGTTGCTCATGGATCATCTGTTTGAGTTGGGACACGAGCAGATTCGTTATATCGGCGGCCCGTCCTTTTCGGTCGACGAGCAGTTCCGTCGCGCCGGTTGGCAGGATGCGCTCGAGCGTAAGCACATCGAGCCGGTAGAGCCGCTTGAGGGCGACTGGTCTGCCAACAGCGGTTACGAGGCCGGTAGGTACCTGGCCGAACACGATCGCACCATGACGGCGATCTATGCGGCAAACGATCAGATGGCAAATGGCGTCATTGCAGCGCTGCGCGATAGCGGCTTGCGCGTGCCCGAGGACGTGAGCGTGGTGGGCGTCGATGACTCGCTCGACGACTTTGTCGCGCATAACGAGCTCACGACCGTTCGATTCGATTTGCATCAGCGTGGGCGCGAGGTATTCGAGCACGCGGTTCCCAAGGCGGGGGCAACGGACAAAACCGTCGCCATTCGCATCCCCGGTCAGCTCATCGTTCGACATAGCACGGCAGAGCCTCGCGCATAGTTTTTGCAGGTCAAAAGCGGTATATTCCGCATCAATAACAATCGATAAGGATGCCGGTAGATAGCTGTGGCTCTAAAGGCGAGTGTTATGATAGACGGGTTCTTTTGTCTATCTAGGAGGCTTTGCCTGATGGAGATCACCAAGGATATCCGCTACATCGGTGTCGACGATCACGACATTGACCTGTTCGAGGGCCAGTACGACGTGTCCGAGAACGGCATGGCATACAACAGCTATGTTATCTTGGGCGATAAAATCGCTGTCGCCGATTCGGTTGACGCTGGCTTTGTCGACGAATGGCTCGGCAACCTCGAGGCCGCGCTCGATGGCCGTACGCCCGACTACCTGGTCGTCCATCACATGGAGCCCGATCACTCCGCCGGTATCGCCGCCTTTATGGAGCGCTATCCCCAGGCGCAGATTGTGGCTAGCATGGGTGCTTTCCGCATGATGGTCAACTACTTTGGCACCGACTTCTCCGAGCGCAAGATGGTCGTCAAAGATGGCGACGTGCTCGACCTGGGCGGCCACAGCCTAACCTTTGTCGGTGCCCCCAATGTTCACTGGCCCGAGGTGTTGTTCTCCTACGAGGCCACCGACAAGGTGCTCTTTAGTGCCGACGGCTTTGGCAAGTTTGGCGCCAACGACATCGAGGATCCCGAGGGCTGGGCTTGCGAAGCGCGCCGTTACTACTTTGGCATCGTGGGCAAGTTCGGCAAGTTTGTGCAGGCCGTGCTCAAGAAGGCCGCCAATCTGGACATCCAGATCATTTGCCCGCTTCACGGCCCCGTGCTGACCGAGAACCTGGGCTATTACCTCGACACCTACAACACCTGGTCGAGCTATCAGCCCGAGGACGAGGGCATCACGATTGCCTATGCGAGTGTGTATGGGCATCTGAAGGCTGCCGTTGAAGAGCTCGCATCTGCGCTCGAGGCCCGCGGCCAGAAGGTTTCCGTCTTTGACCTGGCTCGCGACGATATGGCCGAGGCTGTTGAGGATGCGTTCCGCTATGACCGTCTGGTGCTCGCCTCTATCACCTATCAGGGCGAGATCTTCCCGTTCATGAGCACCTTTATCCACACGCTCGCCGAGCATGCCTACCAGAACCGCACCGTGGCGCTCGTCGAGGCCGGCTCCTGGGCGCCCACCGCTGCCAAGGTTATGACTAAGGAGCTCGAGGGTATGAAGGACATCACCCTGGCGCAGAACAAGGTGACTGTGCTGGGGTCGCTCAACGACGCCTCGCGCGCTCAGATCGAGGCCCTCGCCGACGAGCTTTCCAAGTAGCGATATTTCGCTTTTAACGCTCAACCACCACAAAGGGGACAGGCACCTTTGTGGTGGTTTTTGTTTAAGCGCCAGCGATGAGGAGATTTGGGCGGGCGTCGTCGACGATCTCGGCGATTGAGGTGGCAACGGCATGATCGGGGTCACGGTCCATCACGATGGTGTCGACATCTGCCAGCTCGGCAAAGCGGTACATGCCGCGTCCGTTAACCTTGCTGGCGTCCATGAGGGCGACGCTTTGATGGGCTGCGGCGATCATAGCCGTTTTGGTCTCGGCCATTTGGGGAAAGTCGGTCGTAAAGCCGCAGCGGGGGACAAAAGCGCCGGGGCACATGACGGCCAGATCGGCGTGGACCATTTGGAGCGCCTGCATGGTAAGTGGACCGTACAGATAGCGATGACCTTTGCGCAGTGCCCCACCCAGCATGACGACATCGACCGAGGGCATGCTCTCGTCGATGTAATCGGCGATGGTAATGTCGGCCGTGATGACGGTGATGCCGTCGCGCTGATCGAGGAGCCGGACGAACTCGAGCGCCGTGGTGCCCGAGTCGACAAGCAGCGTGTCGCCATTGCCGACGAGCTCGATGGCGCTTTGCGCGATGGCCTGCTTGGCGGCGACATTGACGTTGATGCGGCGATCCTGGGTGGATACGGTCAGTCGCTTCTGGAGAGACACGGCGCCACCATGCGTGCGGCGCAACTTGCCGGACTCGGCGAGTGAGTCCAGGTCGGCGCGAGCGGTGACAGAGGATACGCCAAAGGTCTGGGCGATTTCTGCCACCTGCACCGAGGCGTTATGCTCGAGCATCTCCATGATGGCGGCACGACGCTCATCGGCGAAGGCTCGGGTTGTCGCATGGGCCATAGCTGCTCCATTCTCGGCTAAATTTGTAGGAATTGTGTTGAGTCTATTTTCGTTCATTTTCTTTTTGAGTAAGAAAACGCCTTTCGATTACTTATCTTTTCTATAAAAGAAAGACGCTGAACGCCCAAAATTCAATATCGAATACGCCCACTCGGCTCCAATTCCTTCCGTTTACTTTTCAAAAACGACTGTATTGACCTGCATGGGCTCAATATCTCGCACATGCAAAGCCGCTGAATTTCATACAATGGACGCAGCAAAACGCAAGGTAAAACGCCTTGCGGACACGTACGCCCGATGTCCAGATGCGGGCGAGGGAGAGGAGCAAACGCTCATGGCACTTGTTACCACCGAAAAGATGCTCAAGGACGCTCAGGCCGGCCATTACGCCGTTGGCGCGTTCAACGTCGAGAACCTCGAGTTTGTTATGGCCGTTCTGGCCGCTGCCGAGGAGACCAAGTCCCCCGTCATCATGCAGACCACCCCGGGCACCATCAAGACCGCTGGTCTGGACTACTTCTACGGCATGGTCAAGGCTGCCGCCGAGCGCGCTTCCGTGCCCGTCGCCCTGCACCTCGATCATGGCGATGGCTATGACCGCTGCATGCAGGCTTTCCGCACTGGCTACACCTCTGTCATGATCGACGGTTCGCACGAGTCCTTCGAGGACAACATCGCCCTGACCAAGTCCGTCGCCGACGCTGGCCGCGCCATGGGTGTGCCCGTCGAGGCCGAGCTTGGCAAGGTTGGCGGCAAGGAGGACGACGGTCCCGCGGTTGAGGGCGAGAGCCCCTACACCGATCCGGCCGAGGCCAAGGAGTTCGTCGAGCGCACCGGCTGCACCTCGCTGGCCATTGGCGTTGGCACCAGCCACGGCGTGTACACGAGCGATCCTCACATCGAGCAGTCCGTGGTCAAGGCCATCCGCGACGCCGTCGACGTGCCGCTGGTTCTGCACGGCACTTCCGGTGTGCCCGATGAGCAGGTCGCCGAGGCCGTGAAGAACGGCATCTGCAAGGTCAACTACGCCACTGAGCTGCGTCAGGCCTACACCAAGGGCTTCATGGCCTACATGGCCGAGAACCCCGCCTGCTTCGACCCCAAGAAGCCGGCCAAGGAGGGCATGCGTGAGATTACCGAGCTGGTTAAGATCCGCATGACCAACCTCAACTCTGTGGGCAAAGCAGAGTAACAGCAAGGGTACTCTGACTCGCTACATATCCCGGGGAGGGACGAGGGCTTAGTTCCCCAATCGTCCTCGGGCATGCAAAAAGCCTCGCTGCGCACTTCGTGCGGCGAGGCTTTTTGCCCCCTGCGGAAAGATTGGGGAACTAAGCCCTCGTCCCTCCCAGGTTGACCTACTCGAGGTCGTCGCCCTTGTGGCGTTGGGACTGAAAGGGTGGGACGCGTGGGTTATTTGGTTGTTAGGGTTAACAGGTCGTTGGGGGTTTCGAGGTTGTAGGTGGCATTTGGGATGTCTTGGTGTGATCCCCATGCCGCTCTGGCAAAACTGACCCCTGCCGAAGTTGCGCATTGTTCGTCGTAGACGGTGTCGCCAACGTAGACGACGTTGCCAGGATTCGCGCCCGTACGCCGGAGATATTCGAGCATGGGAGCGGGTGCGGGTTTATGTTCGGTTGTGTCTTCGACAAGGATGATGTGCTCAAAATACTTATCGAAGCCAAGGGGTGCAATTTCTTCTGCGTATTCGTCGCGCGCACGTGAGGAGACGATGCCAAGTTTGCAGCCGTTGTCGGCGAGTGTTGCGATGACTTCAAGCAAACCTGGAAACACGCTGATGGTGCTTTTAAAGCTGGCGGCAACTTGGCACCAGCGATCCAACGTTGCCTGCGAGTAGATCCCAAGTTTCTCAAGGGCATCCTTGCCGGGTATGCCGAGGGCAAAATCAAGCTCGTGTCGGGGGAGCGTTTTGCTGGTCTCTTCTTGGACAATCTGGACAAGCGATGACAGAACGCTTTCTTCTGTATCTGCCAATGTCCCATCAACGTCAAATACGATATGGTCAAAGTGCTTCATATGATTGCTCCTCTCTGTTGTTTGCCTGCAAGTTTGATGCAGTGACAGAAGAAGGGCTAGCGGGATTTCTGCCTGGTGCTATCGAGATTCTGCCTCGCTGCTCGATAGCTCGAAGGAGTGCATCCCATTTGTTCTTTAAATACCTGGCCAAGATGGCTTGCTGTCGCAAAGCCGCATTGGCGCGCGACTGTCTGGACCGTTCGCGTGGTGTGTGCCAAAAGTTCGCAAGCACGGTTTACGCGGTATGCACGCAGATATGCCGCCGGGGTCGTTCCTGCGCAAGCTTCGATAATGCGGTAACACTCTCTTTCGCTTACGCCGGCTGCAGATGCCATCTGGGGCACATCTATAGCGGCTGCATAGTTTGCGCGGATATAGTCCAGGATTGCCTTGAACTGTACGTCGCGGTTGGTCATCCAAGAGGCGTTGTCGGAGGAAAAGAGCGGTTCGGCCTTGGCGTTAATCTGAATCCAGAGCTCTGACAAACTATTTCGAAGCGCCATCTCGTTCTGCGGCCGTTGAAGGTCGTGGCTAAAGGAGCTCTTCAGCAAATCAATAAAGGGCATATCGTCGGGATTGGTGGGCGACCATTTGAGCACATCGACGCCTCGACATTGAAGCAATGGGTTGATGTAGCGCTTTTGGAGACGTCCCGCGGGATCGCCGAGCATCGACGGCTGAAAGATATGCAGCATTTGAATGGCTGGCGCCGAATTGGGTGATTGCAGCGTGCTGTGCAAAACGCCGCCGTTGATAAAGCCGGCGGACCCTTCCTCAAAGCGTACGTGCTCATGAGCCGCGCGCGTTCGATAGTCAATCGCTCCCTGCTCCATGTAGAAAAGCTCAACTTCGGAATGCCAGTGCCAGGGGATGGAATTGCCCGGATAGCGAGCGAATTCTGCGCGTTCGGCAATATAGGGCCAGTCTTCGGCGGTCTCGGGAAAAGCTTCCTCGCGTCCTCCGCGGTGCAATTCTATGTGATCCATGTTTCGCATGGCATCAGTATAAAGCGCGATGGGCTTAGATTGCTCTTGCCTGTTCGGGGAACGCCTTGTCTAGGGATGCTTGGAGCTTTTCGAACGATGCTCGCAAGTTGTGGCTCTGGTCGGTTGAGCGTTTGGCTTTTGTGGTGGGGGAGTCGAGGAGGCCGTTTCTCTGTGTCGGGGGGAAGGAGAAAAGGTCTGCATGTGTTAGGGATGGCTGCTGTGCTGCGTCGTTGGAAGAATGCATGCTTATGCGGCCTCCTCGATGTCCACCAAAAGGTTGCGCACGGGGTGTGCTGCTAGGTCCCGTGCGTTGGCAGTATTATGCCGCGGCTGTTGCAAAGAATCGCTAAAGAAAAGCTTAATGAGGTTTGACGTTGTGATGAAACCGCAGGTCAAAGCTATCGGGTAACACTCTTGAAAGGTTTTGGGCTTAAGGGCTTTCTAAGGTTTGTGACGTGGATGTGGCGCGGACGTGCGGAGCGTGTGAATGCTCACTGTTAGCGCTGCGGCTCTGCGGCGCGCACCTGCTCGATGACCTTTTCCATCGTGGCGTCGATGCGGTCTTTTTTGAGCTCGCATTCCCAGATGGTTATGGGTGTCCAGCCCATTTGAGTGAGTGCTGTCACAGCAGCACGGTCGCGCTCGACGTTGCGACGGAACTTTGCCTCCCAAAACTCAACGTTGCGCTTGGGCTGGCTTGGATTGCACTTAGGACAGCGGTGCCAAAAGCAGCCGTTGACGAAGATGGCGATCTTGCGCCCGGGAAAGGCAATGTCGGGCTTGCCGGGAACCTTCCATTCCAAGCGATAACCCGTAAGGCCCGCTGCGCGCAGGCGCTGGCGAACGAGCAGCTCGGGCTTGGTGTTGGCGCGCTTGTTGCCCTTCATGGACTTTTTGATGGCGGCGCGACGGCGGACCAGTTCGCGCTCGTCAGCGGAGAGGTCCGAGGTATCGATGCCGTCGAGCAGACCGGGCTTGGGACGCTTTTTGCTGCGGCGCTTAGGTGCGCGCTTGGGTTTGGCGGCGGGGTGTTCGGTCGTGGCGGCCTTGGCATCTTTGGCAGTGCTGTTGGCCTCAAGCCGATCTTCCTTCAGCTCAATCAGGGCATCGATAAGCCCCTTGTCGGCGGGCATCCATTCCACCGTGGCAAGCGAGGTGCGCGGAATCCAGCGGATATCGAGCTGGCGGTCGTGCTTCTGAGGCTCATCGGATTCATCGGCGAGCGAGCAGTAGTAGCACTCCATGGAGAGATGAAAATCGGGGTAGTCATACTCAACGGTATAGAAATCGCGCAGGTTGGTGACTTTGACCTGCAGCTCTTCCATGAGCTCGCGGCATACGGCGTCCTCGGGCGTCTCGCCGCGCATGAGCTTGCCACCGGGGAACTCCCAAAGTCCCTGCATGTCGCCATAGCCGCGCTGCACGGCCAGTAGCTCGTCGGATCCTTCCTTGCGAATGATCCCAGCGGCAACATGAACAGTCTTCAACAGGAGTCCTCTCTCAACATCAACACGTGGCAGGGTAGCTACGCGTACCTTACACAACGGTAAGGCAAGCGTAAGCCATATCGATGGTAGCCGACTCGTCTTCTTGCGACTATAGATGCCGTAGACTAATTGCAAGAAAGGACTCGGTATGCAAACCACGCACATGGCGACCCCGGTACTGGAGGCCGCGCATCTCGAAAAGGTATACGGAGCGCTGGGCAACGTGACCCGCGCGCTCAACGACGTCAGCTTTACCGTCAACCGCGGCGAATTTGTTGGCATCATGGGCGCTTCGGGCTCGGGCAAGTCGACGTTGCTCAACTGCGTGTCGACCATCGATAGCGCCACAAGCGGCACGATCCGCATCAACGGCCAGGACGTAACGCGCATGAAGCAGGCTAAGCTTTCGCAGTTCCGCCGCGAGGAACTCGGCTTTATCTTCCAGGACTCCAACCTGCTCGATACGCTCACGGCACGCGAGAACATCGCCCTGCCGCTCACCATCGCCCGCACAAACTCGGCAGAGATCTCGACCCGCGTGCAGGATGTGGCAGCGCGCCTGTCCATCAGTCAGGTGCTCGACAAGTATCCCTACCAGATGTCCGGCGGTCAGCAGCAGCGCGTCGCCGCGGCTCGTGCGCTTGTCACCGACCCTACCATGATCATGGCCGACGAGCCCACCGGTGCCCTCGATTCCAAGAGCGCTCGCCTGCTGCTCGAGAGCCTGGAGGCCCTCAATCGCCGCCTGCGCGCCACCGTGCTCATGGTCACGCACGACAGCTTTGCCGCCAGCTACACGAGTCGTGTGCTGTTTATTCGCGACGGCAAGATCTTCACTGAGCTGCGCCGCGGCGACACCGACCGTCGCGAGTTCTTCGACCGCATTATGGAGGTCGTTGCCATGATGGGAGGTGAGGGCTCCGATGCTCTGTAAACTCGCTTGGGGCAACGTCCGCCGCGCCGGCCGCGACTACCTCGTCTACCTTTTGACGCTCACCCTGGGTGTCACGGTCTTCTATGCCTTTAACACCATCTCGATGCAGGTCGACATCGCCGGAATCGATGAAAAAGGCTTGGCGCAGGTAATGGGCAGCATGCTCGGCGACCTGACGTACTTTTTGGCCGGTGTCATGGCCTTTTTAATGGTGTATGCCAATAACTTCATCATGAAACGCCGCAAGAAGGAGTTTGGCCTGTACCAGGTGCTCGGCATGGGGCGCGGGCGCGTCGCCACGATCATGGCGCTCGAGACGGTGATTGTCTCGGTCGGCGCCTTTGTCGCCGGCATTGTGCTGGGTGTGGGACTCTCCCAGCTCATGACGTTCTTTACGGCCTCGCTCTTTAAGACGCAGATCGCCAATTTCCACTTCTTTTTCTCGGTGCATGCGTTCAACCTGACCCTTGTCTGCATGCTCGTGATGTTTGTGCTCACGCTACTGCTGAACCTTCGCGCCGTGCGTCGTACCAAACTTATCGAGCTTATGGGTGCCGAGCGTCGCAACGAGAGCATCAAGACACGCAACCCCTGGATTGCGATTGCCATCTTTGCCGTGGGCGTGGCGCTTGTGGGCGTGGCCTATTACCGTCTGCTACGTGATGGGTTCCCGCTAACCGCGACGGACAGCAAGCTGCAAGAGGCCATGAACCAGTTTGGTATTACGACCGCTATGGTTACCGTGGGCACCTTTGCCCTGTTCTGGGGACTCTCAGGCATGCTCATCAAGCTGCTGCAGAGCCTGCGCGGCGTGTATTGGCGCGGCCTCAACATGTTTACCGTGCGCCAGCTTGCGGCCAAGGTCAACACGGTGTGCTTTTCGATGGGCGTCATCGCGATGCTCCTGTTTTTGGCCATCACCTCGGTGACGTGCGGTATGTCGATTGCCAACGTGATGAACGAGAACCTGGAGCGCTATAACCCTGTTGACGTGTCACAGACGTATGTCTATTACACGCCCGATACGCTCGACTACTACAAAGAGTACATCAATCCGTCTGAAGCCGATCGCATGGTGCTGGCCGATAGTACGGTCGATTTGTACTCCGCATGGCACGGCGATCCATGGCACGGCGATCGTAAGGGCAAGTCGGCGGACAACAACGACGAGACCGGCAAGAAGGTCAATATTGCCGATGTTGCCGGTGAGCATGTGCAGATCGATTCGTATCTGAGTTACCCGCTTGGCGGTTCGGATCCTTCGGTGACTCCAAGTGAAATGTGCAAGGCCATGGGCGAAAAGCTTCCCAAGGCGTTCGGGGGTAGCAATGCCGATACGATGGGTCTGTTTGTGACGCCGGCGAGCCAGTACAACAAACTGCGTCAGATGATGGGCGAGGAGCCGGTGCACATCGGTCACGACCAGTATCTGCTCACGTGTGATATGGGCGGCGAGCTGGTCGACCTGTACACCAAGTATATGGCTGGCGGCCATGCCCTTACCTTCGGCGGGCATACGCTCAAGCCCGCAACCGATAAGTCGGACGAAGATGCGGCGGCCATCGCCAACTCGGCGATGGGCAGTAATCCGGGTACCGTCGTCGTTGCCGACGAGCTGTTGTCCCAACTTAATCTGCAGCCGTATTCCAGTAGCCTGCTCGTTAACTACAAACAGGGGATGGATACGACCGAGGCAGACGAGAGTATTAAATACACTGTGCTCGACAATCTGCTCGTTGACGGCAAGGAGCCGGGGTCGTGGGGAACCTTCATCACACGCTCCGAGATGTACGTGCAAGCAGCGCAAATGAACGGTCTTATTAGCTACCTAGCCATCTACATCGGCTTTGTATTGGTCGTTGCATGCGCGGCGATTCTGTCGATCCAGCAACTCTCCAACGTGGCCGACGGCAGCCGCAGCTATCGTGTGCTGGCACAGATCGGCTGCGACGACCGCCAGATTCGCCATTCGGTGATGGCGCAGCAAGCGGTATTCTTCCTGTTCCCGCTGGCAGTGGGCCTGGCACACTCCTTTGTGGCACTTAAGGTGATCATCGAGCTGGTGAGCATTTTCGGAAATATGAGCATCGGCGGCACCGTGGGCCTCACCTGTGCAATCTTCCTGGCAGCCTATGGTGGCTACTTCCTGGTGACCTATCTCATGAGCACCGGCATGGTACAAGCTGCCATCGCCACCCGCTACAGCGAGTAACTCACCCAGTTTGGAATTATCGTAGGTTGAGCATAAGTCAGTGAAAACGCCCCTAAGCGAGCAAGGTGACGTGAAAGAGGAGGGAAGCGTACTTTGGGTACGCGACCGACGACTGAACGTCAGATTGCCGCCTAGGGGCGCTTGCAGCGTCGGACGGTTACGGCGTTTGGTAAAACGCCGTAACTCTAAATACGTTCCGCGATCTCGTGGATGAGGTAGTCGGTCTTTTCCCAGCCCAGGCACGGATCGGTGATCGACTTGCCAAAGACGCCGCCGTCGACCGGCTGGTTGCCGTCCTCCAGGTAGGACTCGATCATAAAGCCCTTGACCAGCTTGGAGATGGACTCGTTGCGGCGGCAGCTGTCGAGCACCTCCTTGCAAATGCGATACTGCTCAAGCGGGCGCTTACCCGAGTTGTCGTGGTTGCAGTCGATGACCGCTGCCGGATTGGCATAGCCGGCGTGCTCGGTGTAGCGTTCGGCCAGGCGCTCCAGGTGCTCGTAGTGGTAGTTGGGGTAGGTGCGACCGTCGAGACCGATGTAGCCACGCATAACGGCGTGCGCAAGCGGGTTGCCGTCGCACTCGACCTCCCAGTTGCGGAAGATGAAGCTCTGGTGCGCCTGCGCGGCGTAAATGGAGTTGAGCATAACGGTGGTGGAACCGGCAGTGGGATTCTTCATGCCGACGGGTACCGAAATGCCGCTCGACACCAGGCGATGCTCCTGGTTTTCGACCGAGCGTGCGCCCACGGCCACATAGCTCAGCAGGTCAACGAGGTACTGGTAGTTGGACGGATAGAGCATCTCGTCGGCGGTGAAGAAGCCTGTTTCCTTAATAACGCGCAGGTGCATATGGCGGATGGCCTTGACGCCCTCGAGCAGGTCGTCGGGAGCCTCGGGGTTGGGGTTGTGCAGCAGGCCCTTGTAGCCGGTGCCCTTGGTGCGCGGCTTATTGGTGTAGACGCGCGGAATGATGATGAGCTTGTCCTTGACCTCCTCGGCGGTCTTGGCCAGTCGGTTCATGTACTCGAGGACCGAATCCTCGCGGTCGGCAGAGCACGGGCCGATGATGAGCACCTTGCGTGCGTCCTCGCCGGTAAAGACTTTGGCGACCTCGGCGTCAAATGCCTGCTTTTTGGCGGTAAGCTCGGCAGAAAGCGGCATTTCCTCGCGGATCTCCATGGGGATCGGCAGCCTGCGTTTGAATTCCATGGCCATAGGGGCCTCCTCAATCTATAGAAAGAGCAATAAGCGTATTGTCGAGTGTTCGGCATTATCCGCTGTCGCATGCTAAAGTGCAAGCCCTTGCCACCCCGAAACCTGCCAAAAGGGACAGGTTTATTTTGGCAGGTTTTATATGGGGGAACGTCGGCGGATACCGGGAGGGAGTGGCGTCGTGCGGGACCCTAAGGCTATTGTCGGTTCCCCAGGAAACACCCTGCGGGCAAAAAATGCCAAATATGAGTAATGTTGCTAACCTAGTAACATATCCGTCTAGCGAGATAATAGACAAAGTGATAAATATGTTCATTAACGTTGGCACGCAGAAGCCTGCTAACGGGCGTTTTGATCAATTTGAAGGAATATCTAGGCCGCAAAGACGTCGTTTGGGGCAGTTTTGGCTGTTACTAAAAAGGTGACAGTACTCATTTTTGCCATTTTTTGCCCACGGGGCCTTGAGGGAGAGCGTCAATCAGGCCTCAGGGGAGGCGTTTCGAGGCCCAAAGGACACAAAACGGGGGCGCAGTTCATTCTGCGCCCCCGTTTTTGGGTATTGCGGTTGTTTGGCGCCAGTTTTACGCCGCTTCGTCGAACTGCGAGTTGTACAGATCGGCGTAGAAGCCACCCTGGGCGAGCAGCTCGTCGTGCGTGCCCTTTTCGACGATGTCGCCGTCGCGAATTACCAAGATCACGTCGGCGTTGCGGATCGTGGACAGGCGGTGCGCGATGACAAAGCTGGTACGGCCCTGCATCAGCGCATCCATGGCGCGCTGGATGAGCTCCTCGGTGCGGGTATCGACGTTGGATGTCGCCTCGTCCAGAATGAGCGCCGGGCGGTCGGCCAAAATGGCACGGGCAATGGTCACGAGCTGGCGCTGACCCTGCGACAGGTTAGTGCCCTCCTCGTTGATCATAAAGTCGTAGCCGCCGGCGAGCGTATGGATAAAGTGATCGCAGCGTGCGGCGCGTGCAGCGGCCTCGACCTCGGCATCGCTCGCATCGGGGCGTCCGTAGCGGATGTTCTCGCGGATGGTGCCGTTAAACAGCCAGGTATCCTGCAGCACCATGGCAAACTCGCCGCGCAGTGCCGCGCGGTCCCAGTCGCGCACGTCGACGCCCTCGACGCGCAGTGAACCGCCGTCCACGTCGTAGAAGCGCTGCAGCAGCTTGATGAGCGTGGTCTTGCCGGCGCCGGTGGGGCCGACGATGGCGATGGTTTGGCCGGGCTGTGCCTCGCAGCTAAAGTCGTGGATGATGGTCTTGTCGGGCGTGTAGCCAAACTTGACATGGTCAAACTCCACGTGGCCGGGGCGCTTCTCGGGAATCTGGGCGTCGGACTTCTGCTCCTCTTCGGGCGCGGCAAGGAACTCAAACACACGCTCGGTGGCGGCGGCCATCGACTGCATCGTGTTGCTCACGTTGCCCAGCTGCTGTACGGGTTGCGTAAAGTTGCGAACGTACTGGATAAAGCTCTGGATGTCGCCGGGCGTGGCATTGCCGGTCAGTGCGAGCTGCGCGCCCACCACGACGACGCCCACGTAGCCCATGTTGCCCACCAAGCTCATAAGCGGCATCATCAGGCCCGACAGGAACTGCGAGCGCCAGCCACTAATAAAGAGGCGGTCGTTTTGACGGTCGAACTCCTCGATTGAGGCCTCGGCGCGGTCGAACACCTGAATGACGTTTTGGCCGGCAAAATCCTCCTCGATAATGCCGTTGACGGCACCCAGAACCTGCTGCTGCTCTCGGAAGTATGGCTGCGAGAAGTGAATCATTACGGTCAGGATAATCGCGGCGGCCGGCAGCGTGAGCACGGTGACGCCGGTGAGCGGCAGGCTGATCGACAGCATCATGACGAGCACGCCGATAATCTGCGTCACCGACGTGATGAGCTGGGTCACGCTCTGGTTGAGCGACTGGCCCAGCGTATCGACGTCGTTGGTGATGCGGCTGAGCACGTCGCCCTTGCTGTGGCCGTTGAAGTAGCTCATTGGAACGACAGCGATCTTGGCGGCGATCTCCTTGCGCATGCGATAGCAGATCTTTTGCGTGACGCCGGTCATGAGCCAGCCCTGGACCAGGCTGCAGACAGAGCTTGCCAGATACAGGCAGAGCAAAAAGCCGAGC
The DNA here is from genome assembly GCA_900542235.1 of uncultured Collinsella sp. Classification (GTDB taxonomy): domain Bacteria; phylum Actinomycetota; class Coriobacteriia; order Coriobacteriales; family Coriobacteriaceae; genus Collinsella. The sequence goes on along the minus strand of UQNB01000028.1, from coordinate 5,536 downwards.
GTCTTGGCGATCCAGTCAAAGTCGACGTCGCCGGTGCCGTTGACCTTGGCAACCAGGCCTTCGAACAGTTTGGTGGTAACCTGGCCGAGCACCTTGGGCCCCACAATGTTAAAGATGACCGAGCACACGGCAAAGGCGACGGCAGCAAACACGGCAATCTTGTGCTGGCCGATATAGCCGAGCAGCTGCCTCATGGTGCCTTTAAAGTCCTTGGCCTTTTCGCCGCGGCCCATGCCACCCATACGGCCCATAGGACCGCGCCGGCGGGTGGGCTTGGGAATCTGAGTCTTGGTCTCGTCTGCCATTAGCGCTCGCCTCCTTCCATGACGGCTGCAATTTCTTCTTGGGTAAGCCCCAGCTCCTCGGCTGAAAGCTGCGACTGTGCGATCTCCAGGTACGCCGGGCAGCTGTGCAGCAGCTCCTCGTGTGTGCCAGTGCCCACCACGTGGCCGTCGTCGAGCACGATAATCTGGTCGGCGTGCATGATGGTCGCGATGCGCTGGGCCACGACCACGAGTGCGGCGTCGGTAACGTTTTTGGCCAGCTCCTCGCGCAGGCGCGCGTCGGTCTTGTAGTCGAGGGCACTAAACGAGTCATCGAACACCACGACCTCGGGCTTTTTGGCCAGCGCGCGGGCGATGGCCAGGCGCTGGCGCTGGCCGCCCGAGACATTGGATCCGCCCTGGCTGATGGGGGAGTCGTAGCCGCCCTCGCGCTCGGCGATAAAGTCCTCCGCCTGGGCGACGCGTGCCGCCTGGCGCATATCCTCGTCACTCACCATATCGCCGGCAAACTTGAGGTTGCTCTCGACGGTGCCCGAGAACAGGCGACCCTGCTGCGGGATATAACCAATACGGCGGCGTAGCTCGGAAAGGGTCATGTCACGCACGTCGATGCCGTCGAGTGAAATGCTGCCGCCTGTGACGTCGTACAGGCGCGGAATCAGCTGCACGAGCGTGGACTTGCCCGAGCCCGTGGAGCCAATGATGCCGAGCATCTGACCGGCATGCGTGGTGAAGTTCACGCCGCTGATGACATCGGCGCGGGCATCGGGATACTGGAAGCTCACGTCGCGGAAGGTGAGCTCACCGCGTGACGCGCTGGTCGCGGGCAGTTTGGGCGAGGAGGGGTCGTTGATGCTCGTGGGGCAGGTGATGACCTCTTCCACGCGCTCGGCTGCGACCTCGGCGCGGGGCAGGATGACCGAAACCATGGTGAGGATCATAAACGCCATGACGATCTGCATGGTGTAGGAGATAAACGCCATCATGTTGCCGACCTGCATCACGCCGTCGGACACGCCCTGCGCGCCAAACCAGACGATAAGCACGGTGATGCAATTCATGACCAGCATCATGAGCGGCATCATAAAGCTCATGGCGCGGTTGGTGTAGAGCTGCGTGGTCATCAGGTCGAGCGAAGCCTTGTCAAAACGCTCGAGCTCATGCTCCTCGCGGTTGAACGAGCGGATAGGCATAAGGCCGTCGAGCAGCTCGCGGGCGGTAAGGTTCACGCGGTCCACAAAGCTCTGCATCTTTTTGAATTTGGGCATAGTGAGGCCCATAAGCACGCCGACGACGGCCGAGACCGCGATGATGGCCACGGCGATGGTCCACTCCAGGCCGGTGTGGTTGGCCAGGACGCGCATGACGGCGACGATGCCCATGACGGGCGCCATCAGACACATGCGGATAAACAGGGTTGCGGCCATCTGAATTTGCTGAATGTCGTTGGTGCAGCGGGTGATGAGCGAGGCCTGGCTAAACTTGCCCACCTCGGCCGGCGAGAAGTGCATAACCTTGTTGAAGGTCTCGCGGCGCAGGTCGCGTGCGATGGAGCAGGCGGTGCGCGAAGCCACGGCACCGGTCAGGATGGTGGCGACCAGCGACACCAGACACAGACCAAACATCGTGGTCGCCATGCGGCCCAGGTAGGCGTTCTGCACGTCGGCGGGGTCGATGCCCTGCGCCTTGTACTCGTCCTGTACATAGCTCACGGCGCGCTGGGTGACGATGGAGCCCGACATGGAGCCCATTTTGTCCGCCATTTCGTTGGCGCCCTCGACGAGCTTGCTTTGGTCTACCAGACCGCCCTCGACACCCAGGCGCAGGCTCTTCATGGTGATCTTGCCGCCGTCGGCGTCGATCTGCTTTTGCATATTCTGCGCCGCTGCGGCCTTCTGCTGCATCTCGGCGAGCTGCTCGGGCGTCATCGCTGCCATTTGCTCGGGCGTGGGCATGGCCTGAGCGGCGTCGCCGTCTTTCTCGCTGGACGTGCCGGTCATGTCTCCCATGGAGTCGGCGTCGATGCCCTGGTTGAGCGAAAGGACGACGGTCTCGGGCAGGCTCATAATGTCGGTAATTTTGCCTCCATCGGCACGCTCTTCCTCGGTGCCCTTGTACATTCGAATGCCGTTTTTGTCAGCCTTGCTAAACACGGCCTCCACAGCCTTGGCGTCCTTGGCGCTCATGAAGAGTTCGAGGTCGTCGAGCGATTCGGCGCGAATGGTGTCGGGCACGGGCGAGGCGATGCCGCCTTGCTGCACGCCCACGTCGACGATGTCGCTCATATAGGTAGGCAGCGCCAGATCGGCGTTGCAGCTGATTACGATAAGTACGATAGCTGTGAACAGTGCCAGGACGTGCTTTTTAAAGAGCTTGAGAATCCTCACTCGGCATCTCTCCTTTCTTGATTGCGGTCGATAATTTCGTTGGCACGTCTTAGAAGGCGCACCATCTCTTGGGTATCTGTTTCGCCGAGCTGCTCGAGGAAGGCCGCGGTGCGCTCCTCGAATTCCCGTCGTTTGATTTCGAGATCCTGGAATCCCTTGTCGGTCACCGTGACGTGTACGCGACGACGGTCGGTCTTTGAGTGCTCGCGCTCGACCCAGCCCTTGGCCTCGAGGGCGCGCAAGATATTGGCGATGCGGGCGCTCGAGACCCAGGCGCGATCGGCGAGTTCGCTCGGCGTGAGCGAACCGCCAGCGAGCATGAGGGCGCGCATGACGGCCATCTCGCCGCCGAGGGCTTTGTCCGCAAAGCGCGAAATGCGCTGATGCATGCTGCCGAACTCGGTAAGGAGCTGACGCCCAAGTTCACGGAAATCGGTATCTTCCACCGAAAACCCCTAACACTAGAAACTATTTTCGGTGAAAGATGATACCCCCGCACGCGCACCCTATACGGTAGATTTTGGGACATGCCTAGAAAACAACTTTTAGGCGACCTCCGTACACCGTCGGTATCAGCAAAGTTAGGGGTAGATCTCTGAGCACGTCCTAAAGCCCACTCAGAGGCACTTTACCCTGCTAAAGCTGACATAACAGCTAGAGTGAACGTCGTACAAAGGCAAGGAAAAAACTAAACAAATCGGTGAACGGTAGTTGTTCACGCTCGCATTTCCTGCGGGTTTGTAAAAAACGCCCTTATGATATAAAAAAAGAAACATATAACAGCCCTGATGAAGGGGGTCGCTATGTTATCCTTCTCAAACGGGTGAAATCTTGGGTTTTGGGTTGCAGTTCCAAGGTGGACAAACGTTTTTCCCTGCACCAACATGTGGTGAAGAACGGAAGAAGCCGGTAGTGCAAGCCGAAAATTCAAGAATTCAATAAGCAGCGGTGTGAGAGAGCGCCGCATTACACGTAACTAGGAGCGTGGTTACACAATGCAGGAGGCATGGGAAGGCTTCAAGGAAGGCATCTGGACGGGAGAGGTTGACGTCCGAGACTTCATCCAGAAGAACTACACCCCCTACGAGGGCGACGAGTCGTTCCTCGCCGGCCCGACCGAGCGTACCAAGGAGCTGTGGGGCGAGGTTCTCGACCTGCTGCTTAAGGAGCGCGAGCAGGGCGGTGTCCTCGATATGGACACCAAGACCGTCACGGGTATCGTGAGCCACCCCGCTGGCTACATCGATAACGCCCACCGCGAGAAGGAGACCATCGTCGGTCTCCAGACCGACAAGCCGCTCAAGCGCGCTCTGCACGTCAACGGTGGTATCCGCATCGCTTGCCAGGCCGCCAGCCAGCACGGCTACAAGGTCGACGAGAACGTTGTCGAGCGCTACACCTTCGAGCGCAAGACCCACAACGCCGGCGTCTTCGATGTCTACACCCCCGAGATGCGCGCCTGCCGTTCGGCCCACATCATCACCGGTCTGCCCGATGGCTATGGCCGCGGCCGCATCATCGGCGACTACCGTCGTGTTGCCCTGTACGGCGTCGACTACCTGATCAAGGACAAGGAGGCCCAGAAGGCTTCCACCCCGACGGTCATGACCGCCGACAACATCCGCGATCGCGAGGAGCTGCAGGAGCAGATCCGTGCCCTCGGCGAGCTCAAGATGATGGCCGAGACCTATGGTTTCGACATTTCCAACCCTGCTACCAACACGCAGGAGGCCATCCAGTGGATGTACTTCGCCTACCTCGCTGCCGTCAAGGAGCAGAACGGCGCCGCTATGTCCATCGGCCGTACCTCTACGTTCATCGACATCTACGCTGAGCGCGACCTTGCCAACGGTACCTTCACCGAGGAGCAGATCCAGGAGTTCGTGGATCACTTCATCATGAAGCTCCGCATGGTCAAGTTTGCCCGTACCCCCGAGTACCAGGCCCTGTTTACCGGCGATCCGCAGTGGGTCACCGAGTCCATCGGCGGCATGGGTGTTGACGGCCGTACGCTCGTTACCAAGATGAGCTACCGCTACCTGCACACGCTCGAGAACATGGGCACCAGCCCCGAGCCCAACATGACCGTTCTGTGGTCGACCCGTCTGCCCGAGAACTTCAAGAAGTTCTGCGCCAAGACTTCTGTCGCCAGCTCCTCGATCCAGTACGAGAACGACGACCTCATGCGCGTTTACCACGGCGACGACTACGGCATCGCCTGCTGCGTGTCCTCCATGCGCATTGGCAAGGAGATGCAGTTCTTCGGCGCTCGCGCCAACCTGGCCAAGTGCCTGCTCTACGCGCTCAACGGCGGTATTGACGAGGTCTCCAAGAAGCAGGTCGGCCCCAAGTATCGCGCCGTCGAGGGCGATACGCTCGATTACGACGACGTTGTGGCCAAGTACAACGACATGATGAAGTGGCTTGCTGGCGTGTACGTCAACTCGCTGAACATCATTCACTACATGCACGACAAGTATTGCTACGAGCGCATCCAGATGGCTCTGCACGACAAGCACGTGCACCGCTGGTTCGCTACGGGCATCGCTGGCCTTTCCGTCGTGGCTGACTCCCTGTCCGCCATCAAGTACGCCAAGGTCCACCCCGTCCGTGATGAGAACGGCATCATCGTCGACTTTGAGACCGAGGGCGAGTTCCCCAAGTACGGTAACGACGACGACCGCGTCGACCAGATCGCTCACGACGTTGTGCACCAGTTCATGGAGTACATCCGCATGAACGATACCTACCGCAACTCCGTGCCCACGACCTCGGTTCTGACCATTACCTCCAACGTCGTGTACGGTAAGAAGACCGGCTCCACGCCCGACGGCCGCAAGGGCGGCCCGCCAGTCCGCCGGCCGA
>UQNB01000027.1 GCA_900542235.1 uncultured Collinsella sp. | reverse complement strand
CGGTCCACGGGCTCGGGTCGGTCTCGGCGGCGTCAGCAACCGACAGCAGCGAGCCGGCGGTGGCGACGACGTTCTCCTTGGCGACAAGGCCAGAGACAGTCAGCGCAGTTGCCTGCCAGGTGCTAAAGCCGAGCGGGGCGAAGATCCAAGCGACCAGGTTGCCGAGCATGGCAAGCACGGAGTAGTCCATAAACTCCTCGGGGATGCCGTCCATCGCAGGCAGGAAGCCAAAGGAACCGTTATAGCTACCAAAGTTGGAGAGGAACCAAACGACGACGGTAGACGCGAAGATGACCGTGCCGGCCTTCTTGATAAAGGCCCAGCAGCGTTCCCACACGTGCAGCGCCCAAGAGCGGATCGCCGGGAAGTGGTAGGCAGGAAGCTCCATAACGAACGGCGTCGGACGGCCGGCGAAGAGCTTGGTCTTCTTGAGCATGAGGCCCGAGGCGATGACGGCAAAGACGCCCAGGAAGTAGAAGAGCGGGCTGATCCATGCGGCGGTGGTGGAAGAATCGCCGATGATGGAGCCCATGAGCAGGGCGATGATCGGCAGCTTGGCGCCACAGGGAATGAACGTGGTGGTCATGACCGTCATGCGGCGGTCCTTCTCGTTCTCGATGGTCTTGGTGGCCATGACGCCGGGGACGCCGCAGCCCGAGGACACGAGCATGGGGATAAAGGACTTACCGGACAGGCCAAAGCGGCGGAATACGCGGTCCATGATGAAGGCGACGCGGGCCATGTAGCCGCAGTCCTCCAGGAAAGACAGCATCACAAAGAGCAGGAACATCTGCGGCACAAAGCCAAAGATTGCACCCAGGCCGCCGACGATGCCGTCGCAGACCAGCGAATCGACCAGGCCGCCGTCCTCGGTGCCGCCCGCCACAAGGGCGTCGTGCACCATGGTGGTGATACCCGGGACATAGGGGCCGTACTGTGCCGGGTCGACCGAGTCGGCATTGTCGCCCGCAGCCTCAACAGCTGCGTCATAGGCGTCGCGACCCTGACCGAGCACGTACCAGCCGTCGGTGCCGAAGAGTTGGTCGTTGGTGAAGTCAGTCACCGTGCCGCCGAGGGTAGAAACGGCGATGTAGTACACGCAGAACATGATCACGACGAAGATCGGCAGACCGAGGATGCGGTTGGTAACCACACGGTCGATCTTCTCGGAAGTGCTCATCTTGGCCGGAGCCTTGGTGAGGCACTCGTCGATGATATGCGCGATCACGCCATAGCGTTCGCCGGTGATGATGGACTCGGCATCGTCGTCGCAATCCTGCTCGCACTGGGCGACCAGCTGCTCGACGCGAGCGGCCTTCTCCTTGGTGAGGTTGATGAGCTTGCAGGCGTCCGCGTCGCGCTCGAACAGCTTGACGGCGTAGTAGCGACGCTTGTTGGCGGGAACGCTCGCCGGCAGGTTGTTCTCGATGTGGTCCAGAACGTCCTCGATGGAGGAATCGAACTTGTGCTCCGGCACCTGGCCCTTGGAAGCAGCGGACTTTTTGACCTGCTCGAAGAGCTCCTTGATACCCTTGTTCTTAAGAGCCGAGATCATCATGACCGGACAACCGAGCTTCTTGGAGAGCTTGTCCGTGTCGATCTTGTCGCCGTTCTTCTCGACCAAGTCGGCCATGTTGAGGGCGACGACCACGGGCAGGCCGGTCTCGATAACCTGAAGCGCCAGGTACAGGTTGCGCTCGAGGTTGGTGGCATCGACCACCTGGACGACGACATCGGGCTCGCCGCTCATGAGGTAATCGCGCGAGCACTGCTCCTCGGGGCTATAGGGGGAAAGCGAGTAGATGCCGGGGAGGTCCGTAATCGTGACGTTCTTGTCACTCAGGAGCTTGGCTTCCTTTTTCTCAACCGTGACGCCGGGCCAGTTGCCAACGTAGCCGTTGGCGCCGGTGATCAGGTTGAAAAGCGTGGTCTTGCCGCAGTTGGGGTTACCCGCCAGCGCGACATGGATCTGAGAATCCGCCATTCAATCCTTCTTCCTTGTGTGCCCGCGCTGCTTTCTCCGCGCGGGCTGGATAATGTGCTTCAACACTGCATCATTGAGTTAGAAAAACCTAACTTTATCTGCAGAAATATGTGCCGCCGGCCCTTACTGGACCTCGACGACGGCAGCCTCCTCCTTGCGGATGGAGAGCTCGTAGCCGCGCACGTTGATCTCGACCGGATCTCCGAGCGGTGCAACCTTTACGACCTTGAACGAAGTGCCCTTGATGAGCCCCAGGTCCATAAGGTGACGGCGAAGTGCGCCCTCGCCGTGAAGTTTGACGATGGTAGAGCTCTCGCCCACCTTAACGTCACCCAACGTCTTCATATTCTTTTCCCCCTTTCAGCTTTTATGGAATGCTGCGAACTAACCGACAGTCATGATGTGCATGGCGACCTTGGAATCGATACCAAAGCGTGCACCCAGCACGGTGACGATGATATTGGCGCCACTCGAGCTCACCACGTGAACCTCGCTGCCCTCGACAAAGCCGAGGTCCTTGAGGTGGTGCTTCATGTCCTCATTGCCCTTTACACGAGACACGTGCACGGTTTCGCCCGCTTTCACCATCGAAAGCGGCATGGCCGGCATCTGCGGTCCGCAAGACATGAGTGTGCTCCTAACGTCAGTTCGTCCTCAACATCGACGCAGCAAAAGTTAACCACGTCTATGTTCGCTACAGTAAACTAGCACGTGGCTAACTTTTTGGAAAGGGTTCCTATTCAGTTTTCGGAAAAGTTTCCTATATGCAACAAAGAAAGATGTGACAAAGGGACTGTCCCTTCGTCACATTGTTGCGCTTTAGAGCGAGAGGTTTCTGATCGACGTGACGCACGAGGCCTCGTCCACGCCCGAAACGCGGAACACGATGTCCTCGCCGCATTCGCCGTAGAGCGCCATGAGCCCCATCACATCGCGACCGTCGGTATGGCGCTCGCCGATACTGACCGACACGTCGCTACGGTGCTTGGCAATGATGTCGTAGAGCAGCGCAACCGGGCGGGCATGCAGTCCCAACGGATCTTTAATCGTCTTTGTAAACTCGACCATGTCCCCTCCCGCGGCATCGCACATTCGGCCGGCAAACCCAGCCACGTGGTAGTTATTGTAGCGTTAGATGCTTGTCGAGAGCTCCTCTGAACACCTCGTGGGCAAAAAGTGGCAAATATGAGTACTGTCACCAATTTAGTAGCAGCAAAATCGAGAGCAAAATGCCTACTTTGAGCGATTCGAAGAGGTTGAAAGCCGTCAAACGCCCTTTAAAAGGGGTTAGATAAATTGATTTTGAGCCCATTTTCGCTCAGAACAGGCCGAAAAATATGACACCTCTTTTGCAACAGTACTCATATTTGGCATTTTTTGACCACGGGGTCCAAACCGTGCCCCAAAACACAAAAGGAGGGGCCTCGTAAGGCCCCTCCTTAGGAAAAGGAATCGATTTATTCCACAGCCGTAGATTAATCCTAACCGCTACTCCATCATGTCGAGGACGGAGGGGCGAAGCTCACTCTCGGCGGCCTCGGGATCGGTCTCGCGCAGGCGGTTGATGTAGCGGTTGTACCACATCACGGCAAGGCCCAGGAAGACAACCACGCCGCCGACGTTGTAGACCAGCGTCAGCCACAAAGGCTGATCGAGCGGAATGGTGCCGCAGATAAGCACGAAGCAGAAAACCACAAGCAGGAATGCAGCAATGGCCAGGCCAAAGGTACGCGAACCCATGCGGAAGCCACGGGGAGCAGCGTCGAAGTTCTTGCGCAGCATAAAGTAAGCAAGCAGGATCAGCAGCGGCGGGAGCAGAGCGGTGGCAGCCGTCATGTTGGTGACGATCATGAGCAGGTCGTCGAGGTTACCAGAGCCCAAGGCCGGGATGATCAGGATGGGGACGACGATGGCGAACTGCAGCCAAGCGGCGCGGGCGGGAATGCCGTGCTCGTTGAGCTCGACGATCTTGCTACCAAAGACGCCCTTGGGGATCTCGGTGAAGAAGACCTTGATGGGAGCGGAGGTCCACATCATGAGGGAGCCCAGCGTGGCAGCGAGAAGGATCAGGCCAATGACGCGCGTGGACACTTCCATGGGAATGCCAAAGTGGGCAAAAACAGCACCGAACACGTCGAAGATGCCGGTGGAGATGGCAACGCCGCCCTCGGGGATGAACAGGTTGACCAGCAGCGAAGCGCCTGCATACAGAAGGCCGATGGTCAGGCCGGCGATAACGACGGTGCGCACGAAGGCCTTGACGCCACCCTTAAGGTCGTTAAGGAACACGCCGACAGACTCAGCGCCGCCAACGCCCTGGATGATCCAGGCAAGCGTACCGAAGAAGCCCCACATAGTTGCGAAGTTGCTCATGTCGGGAGCCATGTTAGCGGGGGTAGGAGCCGTAGCGAACTCGACGCCGCCAAAGGCAGCAGCCAGGGACAGCAAGATGAACACGGCAGTCAGGCCGAGAGCCGCGGTCGAGCCGAAGGAGGAAATGGAGCCGATCCACTTAGCGCCCTTGGTCGAAACCCACGTGGCGATAGCAAAGACGACGATCTCGATAATGGTGATCCACAGCTGCGAGAGCTCGGCATTGGCACCAAAGGACACGTAGCTCGCGTAGATGATGACGTTGGGCAGGACGGACGCAAAGTAGAACAGGTTAACGAACCAGTAGCTAAATGCCGTCAGGAACGCCCAGCGACCACCCATCGAGGTCTTAACCCAGGCGTACACGCCAGACTCGGAGTCCCTGTTGAGGCCGACGAACTCAGCGGTAACCAGGGTATAGGGGACAAAGTACAAAAGCGTGGCGAAGAAGAACGACGGCGCAGCTGCCAAGCCGATGGCCGCGTTGTTGTTGATGATGTTCTTGATACCGAACACGGCGGCGACCGTCATGCCCAGCAGAGCGAACGAACCAATCGTTCCTCGTTTTTCAGAGCTCATAAGCCCTCCCAATCATCCGTTATATCTCATCTAAAACCGTCCGGACTGCAAGCGCAATCGTGGACGGCGCACCTGCTAAGGGGAATGGGGAAAAGGGAGTCAACAAAGCCATCCCCCTTAACGGCGCGAAGCAAACGTCCAAACGGACGAATACTACTTGTTGGGGAAGGAATAACCTTCAACCGTCACGTGCAGTACCACGACGCGGGGATCCGCGGCATCGGCCACGACACGGTAGGCCTCGTCGATCTCGACGACGGCAACGCCGCCGGCGGGAATCGTCACGGTCTCCCCCGTACCCTCAAAGCGCTCACGATCGTCGATATCGCTGTATGCGCGGGTGCAGGTGAGGCCTGCCTTGGGGGCAACCTCGACAGTCAGGTCGCCGTCGAGCGGGGCGAGCACGGCATGGTAGCGACGGTGACCGACCAGATCGGCGGTAGCTGCCTCGTGGGCGTTCACCCACCAGTACACCAACGAGTCGCCGATAGAGTACGCCACGTCGTGCTGCAGGTCGGCAACACCATCGAGCGCCTGGCCGGTGCGCATCCACTTCTTGACGGACTTCATCTGAGCGTCGAAATCGGCGCGCGAGTTAAAGACATGCATGACTTATGCCTCCTTAATGGGTGCCAGCGCCTGAGCCAGATCGGCAGACGTCAGCGGTCGCAGGGACACCTCAAAGCTGAAGCTCTCAAAACGGGTGCGGTAGGAATCGAGAACCTCGGAACCCCAAGAGTTCGAGCCAAGGCCGAGCAGCTGGTCGTTGATGTTGACCGTGACCGTATCGCCCTTGACAAGGTCGTAGACGTGCTTGGCGTTATCGATTGCCTCGCAGCTATAGGGCCATGCCGAGAACGAGAACGGATTGGAGGCGGCGTCAGCCGGACGAGTCACCAACACGCCGTCACCGTGACTGGAGCGCAGGGCAACCCAGCGGGTACCCTCGCGGTTGGCGCAGTCCTGAGGCATAACGTAGGGCGTGAACATGTCGTCGACCGTAGTGCGATAATGACCGACCGGGTTGGCGCGCAGCGAGTCCGGATAGTTCTCGCCCGGGCCGTGGCCGTACCACTCGACGGCACGATCGCAACCGGGGACCTCGAAGGAAATGCCGATACGCGGGATGATATCCGAGTAATCGCCGTAAGGGTCGCCGGAAACCTTGAGGTCAATGCGACCGCTCGGAAGCACGGTGTAGACAAGCTCGACACGCATGCCAAACGCACGGACGGGAGGAGCGATACGCTGGCTCACGGTAACGACGACCGCATTGCCGTCCTGCTTCCAAGAAACCTTGCGGGTAGACGTCTGCATCACATCGATGAAGTTGTCCTTCCACAGGGAGTCGTACTCCTGGGCGTGGTTGTCGACAAGCGGATGCCAGAAGCCCACCTGAGGACCAGAGGCCATAACGTCGCGGCCGGATGCCTTCCAGGTGCTGATGGTGCCGCCGATCTTGCTAAAGACCACCTCGCCGTTGAGGGAGCGGATGCAGATTTCCTGCTCGGTCTCCTCGACGGTAAGCTCGGGGCGAACGGGGGCCGCAATCGCCGGTGCCGGATGGTTGGCGATGGCAAACTGGCTCGCACCCAGCTGGAACATCGGCTCGCACCAGGTGCGGGCCGCCATGGTGTAGGCATGCACGGTCAACAGGGTCTCGCCCACCGCGGCCTCGCGAATCACCAGCGGAAGCTGGACGGATTCGCCGGGAGCCACCGCACCGGGCATGAGGGTCGTGCGGCGCACCACATCGCCGTCTACCAGGGTCTCCGCCGACAGGCAGATATCCTCGAGGGTGGTAAACCAGCGCTTGTTGGTGACGGTCAGCTCGCCCGCCTCGGTATCATAGGCCATGCGAACCGGGCAGATGACCTGGCCATACTCAGTGAGGCCCGGGCTCGGCTGCTGCCAAGGGAACACCATGCCATCGATGCAGAAGTTGCTGTTGTTGGGGTAATCGCCGTTGTCGCCGCCATACATATCGTAGGCAACGCCGTCCTCGGTCACGGCTGCCAGACCGTGGTCGCACCATTCCCAGATAAACTGACCTTGGATGCAATCCCAGCGATCGAAGACCTCCTGGTACTCGGACAGGCCTCCGGGACCGTTGCCCATAGAGTGACCGTACTCGCAGTTGATGCGCGGCTTGGGGAACGGATGCTCGCCAAAGTCGTTCATCTGCGACACGCGGGAGTACATGGTGGAGATAACGTCGACGGTATCGGCGTTGCGGTCCTCCTCGTAGTGGACCGGACGACCATCGAGCTCGTGAGCCTTGGCGTACATCGCGCGGATGTTGCAGCCATAGCCGCTCTCGTTGCCCATCGACCACATAATGATGCAGGCGTGGTTGCGCTCCTGCATCACCAGGCGCTCGACGCGGTCGACGTAGGCCGGCTCCCAGGCAGGGTCATCGGTGACCAGGGCGATGTTGCCGATATTCTCGAAGCCGTGGCTCTCCATATCGGTCTCGGCGACCAGCATGATGCCGTACTCGTCGCACAGCTCGTAGAAGCGCGGGTCATTGGCGTAGTGGGAGGTGCGCACCGCGTTGATGTTGTGCTGCTTCATGAGCTCCAGGTCGCGGCGCATGCGATCGAGGCCCACGGCGCGGCCCTTGTGATCGTCGTGATCGTGGCGGTTGACGCCATGCATCTTAAAGTAGGTGCCGTTGAGGTAGATATGGTTGCCCTCAACCGTCACCTCGGCAAGGCCCTGGCGATGCGGCACGTACTCGCTGACCACGTCGCCATCGTAGACCTCAAACGTAAGGTCGTAGAGGAAGGGTTCCTCGGGATTCCAGAAGTGGGCATCGGTCACGCTGCACTCGGCATGGCCGTCGATGCACTCGCCCGTAGCCACCACGCTCTCGCCATCGCCGAGCGTAAACACAACGCGGGTAGCACCCTCGGTCACCGCATCGAGCGAGATCAGAGCGGCATCGCCCTCGCGGTGCGTGCGGAACCTAAAGTCGACCAGGTGCGCGGCGGGGCGCTGCATAAGGTACACATCACGGAAGATACCCGAGGCCCACCACATATCCTGGTCCTCGATATAGCTGCCATCGCTGTACTGCAGAACCTTGACCGCAAACAGGTTGTCGCCCTCGACGAGCGCGTCAGTCACGTCAAACTCGGCGGACAGGCGCGAGCCCTTGGTCATGCCGATAAACTGGCCGTTGACGTACAGCTCGCCATAGCTCTCGATGCCGTCGAAGCGAATGATCTCGCGAGCACCGGCGGGAACGGCGGGAAGGTTGACAATGCGCTGGTAAACACCCGTGGGGTCATCGGAGGGAACAAACGGCTGATCCACCGGGAACGGGAAGCCCTCATCGGTATAGGCAAGATTGCCATAGCCATCTACCTGCCACAGGTGCGGAACCTCAACGTGATCCCACTCGGGCTTATACGTGGAGAGCTCCTCGTTGGAAACGGCAGCAGGGCCCTCAAAGAGACGGAACTGCCACGAGCCGGACAGCTGGACAAACCCGCGCGACAGCTCGCGGCTGTACGTTGCAGCGAGATCGGCGGTCTCGTAACCCATAAAGTACGCATGGGGTGCCAGGCGGTTCCTGTGGGTGAGCGCTTGGTTTTCCCAATCGTTAATGGTGTCCATGGTGATGCTCCTTCGTCATCGTAGTGATTCTTGTGCAACCGGTTGTCCTTATCTTACGGGCGGTGCAAAATATTGTGCAACCGGTTGTCCGCTGAACGGTCGATTTGGCCGGATTAACGGTGCAACCGGTTGTACAACCGCGATACTTATGTCACCCTGAGTATCGATGTAGCGCGTAAAACATCGTCCTTAAGCTCGTGGGCAATCGCCGTACCCGCTGCTTCTCGCCTATGTAGGACGCATTCAATCGCGGCTTGATTGCAAAACGACACCGATCGCCGGGTATCGCAAACGCCGTTCAGGCGCACTATAGTAATCTGTATCCGCATTAGCCTCTATCGATAGCCACCGACCAAATTGCTCAGGAGACGCCATGACCCAACCAGCACACACCGCACCCACGCTTGCCGAGGTTGCCGAAGCTGCCGGTGTATCGCGCTCCACGGCATCGCGAGCACTCAACGATTCACCCCGCATTAGCGAGGAGACAAAAAAGCGCGTCCGCGCGGCGGCAAAAGAGGTCAACTTCGTTCCCAACGCACGCGGCAGGGCGCTCGCCGTCGGACGCACGGAAATAATCGCCGTACTGGTTACCGAGCCCCTGAATGAGCTGTTCGGCGACCCCACCTACAGTGAGTTTTTGAGCGGCATTACCGAGGAGCTCTCGGAATCGTCTTACCTACCCGTGATCTTACAAGCGTCTTCATCCCATGAGCGTAGCCGCGCACGTGAGCACTTTGAGCGCCGCTCCTTCGACGCCGTCATCGACGTCTCGCCCTACAAGGGCAGCGAACTGCTCGAAGTGCTGCGCGAGTTGAACGTTCCGACGGTATTGTGCGGCCAGCTCGAAGGCCATCCCTACCGCGATGTGTTCTCGACGGTCTATTCGGACGACGAAGAGGGCGGACGCTTTGCGGCGCTCGCCATGAAAGAGCGCGGGCGCAAGGACATCGTCGCCGTGTTGGGACCTCGAGACAATCCCGCCGTTATCGACCGCCTTCGCGGCTACCGTGCGATTTTGGGCGAAAGTCTTCCGGACGAAAACGTCATTTATACCGGGTGGAGCAGCGGAGACGGCTACCAAGCCACGCGACAGCTGCTCGCGCGCGAAATCCACGCCGACGGCGTGCTATGCGGATCGGACCGTATCGCAACCGGCGTTATCGCCGCGTTCAACGAAGCCGGAATCAGCGTGCCGCAAGACGTTTCGGTCGTGGGCTTCGATGATCATGAGGTCGCCGCCCGCACCGTTCCCGCGCTGACAACCATTCGCCAGCCGCTGCGCGAAGAAGGCCGCACGGCTGCAGGCATCGCGCTCGATATGATCAACGGCGCCGAGCCCACCACCACCGTCATGCACATGCAGCTCGTTCAGAGAGACTCGCTGTAGGAAACTGGCATGGGCCTTCGGCTGGGCCGCTTTAGCGGAAGGCTGCCCCATTCTGAATCCTACGTCAGCGCAATACCGTCGCATAAAAAACGAGGGAAGGCACGCGTCCTTCCCTCGTTGCAAGCAATTTGTGGCCGCTCGCCTACATCAAGCGCAGGCTGACGTCCTTGAGCTGGGCGCCGCTAACGGCACTCGGGGCGCCCGACATGAGGTCGGAGCCGCTGGCCGTCTTGGGGAACGCCATGACGTCGCGGATGGAGTCGGAGCCGGTGAGCAGCATGCACACGCGGTCCAGGCCCAGGGCGAAGCCGCCCATCGGGGGCGCACCAAACTTGAGAGCCTCCATGAGGAAGCCGAACTGCGACTCGGCGCGCTCCTCGGTAAAGCCCAGGAGCTTGAGCATGGACATCTGCATTTCGGCGTTGTGGATACGCATACCGCCGCCGCCGGCCTCAAAGCCGTCCATGACAAAGTCGTAGGTGCAGGAACCGGCTGCCAGCGGGTCGGCCTCGATCTTGGCGATGTCGGTCTCGGTCGGCAGGGTAAAGGGCTGGTGCTCGGCAGCATAGGCCTTGCGATCCTCGTCCCAGTGGAACAGCGGGAAGTTGACGACCCACAGGAAGTCGTGGCCCTCGCGCTTGACCTCGAGCGCATTGGCCATGTGGGAACGCATGCCGCCCAGGATCTCGTCGGAGAGCAGGCGCGGGCCGGCGGCGAACATCACAAGGTCGCCGGGCTCGACGTCCATGCGCTCGCGCAGGGCAGCCATCTCCTCGTCCGAGAAGAACTTGACGATGGGGCTGTTGATGGAGCCGTCCTCGCGGAAGGCGATCCAGGCAAGGCCCTTGGCGCCAAACGTGGAGGCCACGCCGGCGAGCTTGTCGATCTTGGCGCGAGCCCAGACACCGGCACCCTTGGCGTTGATGGCCTTGACGACAGAGCCCTCCTCGTTTGCAGCAGTCGCAAAGACCTTGAACTTGGAGTTGGCAAAGATGTCGGTCAGGTCAACCAGGTGCATGCCGTAGCGAGTATCGGGCTTGTCGGAGCCATAGGTGTCCATGGCCTCCCAATAGTCCATGCGGCGCAGCGGCGTGGGCATCTCGACACCCATGCGGCCGAAGGCGTCGGCCAGGACCTCTTCGAGCACGCTCATGACGTCGTTCTGGTCCACGAAGGACATCTCGATATCGACCTGGGTGAACTCGGGCTGACGGTCGGCACGCAGGTCCTCGTCGCGGAAGCACTTGGCAACCTGGTAGTAGCGCTCGACACCGCCGACCATGAGCAGCTGCTTCAGGAGCTGCGGGGACTGCGGCAGGGCGTAGAAGTTGCCCGGCTGAATACGGCTGGGGACGATAAAGTCGCGGGCGCCCTCGGGCGTGGACTTAAACAGGGAGGGCGTCTCGACCTCCATGAACTCACGGTTGTGCAGCGCCTCGCGGATGGCGAAGGTGAAGTCGGAGCGCAGACGCAGGTTGGCCATCATCTCGGGACGACGGAGGTCCAGATAGCGATAGCGCAGACGGGTGTCCTCGCTGGTCTCGATGCCGTCCTCGATCTGGAACGGCGGGGTGACGGATGTATTGAGCACTTCGGCGTGGTCGGTCAGGACCTCGATCTCGCCAGTCGCGAGCTTGGTGTTGGTGGTCTCCTCGCCACGGGCGCGCACGACGCCGTGAATCTTGATGGGCCACTCGGGACGCATGGTCTCGGCGATCTTAAAGGCGTCGCCGTCGGAGTGCTCGGGGTCGAAGGTGAGCTGCGTGATGCCCTCACGGTCGCGAAGGTCGCAGAAGATAAGGCCGCCGTGGTCGCGGCGACGGCTCACCCAACCGGTGAGGGTGACCTCTTCGCCCACGTTCTCGAAGCGAAGCTCGCCGCAGGTACGGGTGTGCATGGAATGTTCATCGATGGGACGGGTCTGGCTCATACCAGTGATCCTCCTTTATGGATCTGTGCCGCCCCGTGTCGTTCCGGGCGGCGTCGTACAGATTTGCCCAGCCTGCGTAAACCGCGCAGCCAGACATGGCGTTCTATCTTATCGCACTCGCGTCGATGTGCCGCGAAAAAGTGGCTCCTGCCCAAAGACTTGACGGAGACGAAACAATTGACGCACCGTGGCCGTCGCCGACGCGCGCCACGTGCGACAATGTGCCCCAATACAACTGCACTCGGAAAGGCCCGCCATGACTGCACGCCTCATCGTTATGGATATCGACTCCACGCTCATCAACCAGGAGGTCATCGACCTGTTGGGCGAGGAGGCCGGCGTAGGCGAGCAAGTGGCGAAGATCACTGAGCGCGCCATGCGCGGCGAGCTCGACTTTAAGCAGGCGCTCGAGGAACGCGTGGGGCTGCTTGCCGGCTTGGACGAGAGTGTGTTCGAGCGCACCTTTGAGCGCGTGACGTTTACCCCCGGCGCGCTGGAGCTTGTGCGATCGGCGCACAGCAAGGGCTGGAAGGTCGGCGTGGTAAGTGGTGGCTTTCACGAGGTCTCCGACAAGATCGTGGCCGCTGCAGGCATCGATTTTTGCCTGGCCAACCGCCTGGAAGTCGTGGACGGCAAGCTCACCGGCAAGCTGGCGGCAAACATTGTGACCAAGGAATCCAAGCTCATCCAGCTGCTGGATTGGGCAGTTGAGTGCGGTGTCGACATGGCCCATACCGTCGCGATCGGCGACGGCGCCAACGACATCCCCATGATCCAGGCCGCGGGCACGGGCATCGCGTTTTGCGCCAAGCCCAAGACGCGCGAGGCCGCCCCGTTTGCCATCGACGAGCGCAACCTGATGCTCGCCATGGACATCATCCTGCGCGACTAGCCGATCCATCTAACAATTGAATCAGTCTGTCCTATAGTTTCCGAACAATTTTGTCTTAGTGTTCGGAAACATACCCTTTGAGTGCTAGACTTTGCGCCGTCGAAGGGAACATATATGGATAAGCGAGATCTTGAGCAGCTGCTGAGCGATGTTGCCGGCGGATCAGTCACCCCTGCCGACGCGCTTACGCGCATCCAGACGGCTCCAACCGCCGATCTGGGTTTTGCGCAGCTCGATCTTTCGCGCGGGGTGCGCCAGGGAGCCGGCGAGGTTGTCTACGGCGCCGGTAAAACCGCCGAGCAGATTGCCGCCATTATCGAAGCGCTGCACGATGCCGGCCAGGAGCGCATCCTGGTCACACGCCTGGACGCCGAAAAGGCAGCCCGCACCTCGGAGCTCCTCGACAACGGCATCGACCTGGGATATGTCCCGGACGCACAGCTCGCCCTCGTGGGAGGCAAGCCCTCCCCTACCGGCAACGGACGCATCGTCGTCGCCTGCGCCGGTACGAGCGACCTGCCCGTCGCCGAGGAAGCCGCATTGACGGCCGAGTTCTATGGCAACGAGGTCGACCGCCTCTACGACGTGGGTGTCGCCGGCCTGCACCGTCTGCTCGCGCATGCCGAGGAGCTTGCCCAGGCACAGGTGGTCATCGCCATTGCCGGCATGGAGGGCGCACTGGCGAGCGTTGTCGGCGGTCTGGTGAGCTGTCCGGTCATTGCCGTTCCCACCAGCGTGGGCTACGGCGCGAGCTTTGGTGGCGTAGCCGCACTGCTCGCCATGCTCAACTCCTGCGCCAGTGGCGTTTCGGTCGTCAATATCGACAACGGCTTTGGCGCCGCCTACCAGGCAAGTCTTATCAATCATCTGAGCGCCGGCACACCTCGCGCCCGTTAAGGAGCATTTCATGTCCAACCATCAGCACACGCTTATCATCGACGGCACCTCGGGCATCAGCGGCGACATGACCGTCGCGGCCCTGCTCGACCTGGGCGCCAGCGAGGAGCACCTGCGCGAACAGCTCGCCACGCTGCCGGTCGACGGCTTTGAGATTGCCGTCACGCGTGCAAACAAGCATGGCATCGACGCCTGCGATTTCGACGTCCAGCTTGCAGAGGAGCTCGAGAACCACGATCACGATATGGCCTGGCTCTACGGCAACGAAGCAGCTGCCGAGCACACGCACGAGCATGAGCACCACCATCATGACCATGGCGAGCACGAACACGAGCACTGCCACGATCATGACCATGAGGCCCACGGTCATGGCCACGAGGGCCACCATCACGCCCACCACCATCACCACCGTTCTTTGGCGGATGTCACCGCCATCATCGATGGCTCACGGCTAAGCGATGGTGCCAAGCGTCGTGCCCTCGCCATTTTTTCCGTACTCGCTGATGCCGAGGCAAAGGCTCACGGCAAAACGCCCGACACCGTCATGTTCCACGAGGTGGGCGCCGTCGACTCCATCGTCGACGTCTGCTCTGTCGCCATCTGCCTCGACGATCTGGGTATTGAGGAAATTGTGGTCGAGTCGCTCTCCGAGGGCCACGGAACCATCCGTTGCGCCCACGGCCTCATGCCCATTCCCGTCCCCGCCGTTGTCAACCTATGCCAAGCAGGCAATATCGCCCTCACGCCCGCGCCGGTCGCCGGCGAGCTCGTGACGCCGACGGGCGCCGCCATCGTCACCGCGCTGCGCACGTCCGACCAACTGCCCTCACGCTACCGCATCGAAGCCGTCGGCTACGGCGCCGGCAAACGCCCCTACGAAGGTTGCTCCGGTACGCTCCGCTGCCTGCTCGTTCACGCGGACGCATAGCCATGGATGCCCGCAAGGCAAAAAGCCGCGCTGCCATCGTTACGGCGTTCTCCGAGCTCCTGTGCGAGAAAGACTACGGCAAGATCACCGTCGGCGACATCATCGCTCGTGCCCACGTAGGTCGGGCCACGTTCTACGGGCTCTTCAAGAGCAAAGATGACCTGCTCGCTGAGCTCGTGCGCGATATCTGCACCCATGCCCTCGACGATGACGGTACGCCCCTCGATGACCCACTCGTACAGGTCGAGCATATCCTCAACAACCTCTGGAATCGTCGGCAGGGTGTACGGGCACTGGTAGCCGGCGCCGGCTCACGCGTCTTCGCCGACTGCTTACGCAAGACCATCATGTCACGAGCAACCGAAACCGTCCCTACCGACCCAAACGGCCCCGCCGCCACCATGGACCGAAGCTTCCTACTACACCACATAGCCTCAAGCTTCGTAGGAATGGTCCAATGGTGGGCCTGGCACAACTTCGAAGCAAACAAAGCCGACGTAGCCAAAGACTACCTCTCAGCCATACAACCCCTCTTCAACTAAGATAGCCTCTCATTCCAAAGTCTCGCCCCCCATCTCAGGGCACCAAAAAGCAACGCGCCCATCCCATCCCCAAGTCACGCTTTCTTGTAAGGGCACCCAAAAAGCAAAGTACCCCTCCCATCCAAATTCAGATATATGTTGGGTTGCTTGTTCCAATCCAACTGGATTCCCGCAGGGTCCGGCATAGGTTAACTTTCCGCCGCATTCCGCAGGACGCAAGAAGCTCCCGCCGCACGAAGTGCGCAGCGGGAGCTTCTTGCATGTCCGAGGACGCGGCGGAAAGTTAACCTATGCCGGACCCGGACGTTATATCAATTGCCTTCGACTAGAACATGCCCAGGAAACCATGCACAAACAGCGCGGCCACGATAGCACCGACAAACGGCGCGATGCCAGGAACAAGCAGACCATACTTCCAGTTGTTGTCAGCCTTGTTCTTGATCGGCAGCACCTGATAGGCCATGCGAGGACCAAGGTCACGAGCCTGGTTCATGGCGAAGCCGGTGATGCCGCCCATGCCCATGCCAACGGCCCAAACGATCAGGCCGACGCAGATGGCGAGCATCAGAACGTTCTCGCCGGCGCGGTTAGCGGCAGCGAGGATGGCGCTGATGAACACAAAGGTGCAGATAGCCTCGCAGAAGAAGTTACGGGCATAGTTCGTACCCTCGGTGGTGGGGTTGGTCGAGAAGATGTTGCGCTGGGCAATAGGGTCGACGACGCCCTCGGAAGCCTTGAACTCATCGGCATACATAAGCCAAGCGATTACGGCGCCCACAAAGCCGCCGAGCATATCGGCAATCATGAAGGGGATGCAGCTGCTCCACGGCACCAGACCGACGATGCACTGGGCAAGCACCATGGCGGGGTTCATGCACACGGCGCCGCCAAAGACAAACAGGCAGACCGAGATGCCAAAAGACCAAGTGGTGATGGCAAACATATGGCCGGAGCCCTGATACTTGGTGCCCTTGAGCACCGTATCACAGTGCACGCCCACGCCAAAGATGATCATGAGGGCCGTTGCGCCGAATTCGCAGAGGAGTTTGGTAAGCATAAAACCTTATCTTTCTTGTCGGTTATAAACGATTCGTTTAGGCCGCGCACTAGTGCTGCGCGACGACAACGCCCAGGCCATCGGGAATGACGGCAACCTTGGCATCGGCACCCTTCATCTCAAAGGCGAGCTTGAGCGCCTCCTCGATAGTGTTGACCGGCGTCATGTGCATATCCTTGAGCATCTGGTGATCGCACAGGTCGGTAACCATGATCACGGGATGATGTGCCAGGATGCGAGCGAAGATCTGGCTCGTCCACTGGTCGGGCAGGGTCTCGTCCTTAGGACGATCGATGCAGGCACGCTCAAACTCCGCCGGATCGTTGTCGGCGATGTTGTGATAGAAGCCCTCGCCGCCGTGACCGTCGGCACAACCGGCGACGTCGATGATCACACCGCCCTCGGGAAGCGTGGCCTCGGCAGCGCACATGCCCTTCACAGCCTGATAGATGTTCTGATCGAGGGGGTAGCCACCATTGGTGGTGATGGCAATCTCGCACTCGACGGGCTCAACGCCGGCAAGGCTCTTCACGAACTCGCAGCCGGCCTCGTGCGCCTTGTGGATATCGCCGGCAAAGGAGCCGATGACCTCGTGCTTGCCGTTAAGCACCACGTTGAGCACAAAGGCAAGGTGAGCCATCTCGGCGGCGGCAAACATGTCCTCGCTCACGTGGTTGTGGCACAGGTTGCCGGCACGCGAATGGGAGTCGTTCACAAACTGACCGTTGTGGTTGTACATGATGGTCTTGTAGCTGGCGATGCCAGGCAGGACGGACTTGCGGCTACCAGAGAAACCGGCAAAGAAATGCGGCTCAATGAAGCCCTCGGCAAGCAGCAGATCGCAATCGGCAGCAATCTTGTTGATGATGCACTCGCCACCAGAAGGCAGGGTACCGATCTTTTTCATCATGCTGTCGTCGGTCGCGACATGCATGACGATCTCCTCGTTAGCGACGATCTCCTCGCCATACTTGTTGACGAGCTCCTCGTGCGTCGACGGACGGTGCATGCCAGTTGCAACCAGAATGCGAACGCGCGCCTCAGGCGCAGCGGAGTGGATGTGATGCAGCAGAATAGGCATCGTCACACGCGAGGGAACGGGACGCGTATGGTCGGAGCTAATGATGACGATATCCTTTTTGCCAGCACAAAGCTCCTCGAGCGAAGGCGAGCCATAAGGGTTGGCAAGCGACTCCTCTACCAACTCTTCCTGCGATTTCGTAGTCTTAAACTCGTTTTGATGACCTTCCATCACGCCTGCGAAGTTCTTGTCCTCGAGCTCCAGATGCAACGTCTTGTGGTCAAACGGCAGTTCACATTCAAACAATGACGAGCGCCCTCTTTCTTTCAACTGACACACTAGATAAACCGTTGGAAGGATACGCCGCTCACCTAAAAACACCACCGTCCACCGACTCATTAACACAACGTTCATATTTGACCCACAACAAAACGGCCGCGATCCCAAAGGGAACCGCGGCCGCCTGTCAAAGACACTATAGACAGGATGATTTACGCAGCGCCGAGGCAAACATCTACCCCGAGACGTTCGCACGTAAGCCATTTTGCATAAATGCGTTAATTAATTGCATAAAATGGCGAATGGATTTCTAGCCGTAACAGGGTGGTACCCTCCGGAGCGTGCATTTTTGCGAGTATTCAGCATCGCGAGATAAGATTTTGGTGTCAAAAGTCTTTCAAAAGGTAGATAGTCCTCATGACTCGTCCCATCTGGATAGCATGCGGCGAGAAACCAGCCATATATGATCGTCGCCAAAGCCCAATCATCGTGCAAAAGCATCAACAGGGGCCGCGAACGTCACCCATAGCCTTATGCACCAATCTTTGGCTGCTGAAAACTCCGTTTTTTGCACGTCGCCCCAAGTACCACCCTCACCCAGCGGCTGATCCGCCGAAGGCCGGACATCGCAGGGTCCGCCATTAGTTTACTTTTAGGCACACTCCGCAGGACGCAAGAAGCCCTCGCCGCACTCCGCATCAGGCGCGAAGCGCACTTTATTTTCATCAGCTTTAATCCCCGAAGACCGAGGACGAAGGGACCCGACGGGTTTCCCTCTGAATGCATTCCGCAGCACGAAGCCCCCTTATCCGCAGCTCCAGAGGAGCAGGATAAGGGGGCTTCAAGTGCGAGGACGCATTCAGAGGGAAACCCATCGGGTCCCGGTGAGAGCCACAGGGCTATCGATTACCCCGTGTTCTGCAGTCCTGCCGAGACGCCGGTCACAGTCGAAAGAATCAGGCTCATGTACTCGGCCTTCTTCTCCTCGGCCATCTCGTCCTGGTTCATACGCACCTCGCGAAGGGCGCGGACCTGGGCGATGGACAGGGCGTCGACATAGGGGTTACGCACGCGGACGGCGCAGCCGAGCACGCGGCGGCGCTGCAGCGGCCACTCGTCACCGACGATGGCAAGGACCCACTTACGCGTGAGCTGCATCTCGGTGAAGACCTTCTCGGACAGATCCTGGCGATCGCCCAGGTGCAGATACATCTTGGCGATGCGCTGATCGGTCTTAGCGATCGACATCTCGATGTTGTCAATGAACGTGCGGAAGAACGGCCACTCCTGGTAGGCAGCCTTGAGCTGGTCAAGATCGCCAAGCTGCTCGCAGGCGGTGCCCAGACCGTACCAAGCGGCCAGGTTAATGCGCGCCTGGCTCCAGCTGAAGATCCACGGGATGGTACGCAGGTCGTCGAGCGACTTGGCACCCAAGCCGCGCTTGGCGGGACGCGAGCCGATCGGCAGCAAGCCGACCTCGGTCAGCGGCGTCACGGTCGAGAACCACGGTGTAAAGTCCTCGGTGTTCAGCAGGTCCAGATAGCGCTCGTGGCTTGCGGTGTTGAGCTTCTCGGCCATATCCCAGAACTTCTGCGTGGTCTCGGTGTTGGTCTTCTCAACACTCGGGGCCGACTGCAAAAGCGTTGCGGCGGCAACGGATTCAACATGGCGCTGAGCCAGCGTGCGGTTGCCGTAACGGGCAAAGATGACTTCGCCCTGCTCGGTGAGCTTAAAGAAGCAGTTGACCGAACCCTTGGGCTGCGCCAGCACGGCCTTGTTGGCCGGGCCGCCGCCACGGCCCACGGCACCGCCGCGGCCGTGCATGAGCACCAGGTCGATATCGTTCTTCTCGGCCCACTTGGCGATGCGCTCCTGCGCGGAGTGCAGCGCGAGCATGGCCGTGGTAGGACCGGCATCCTTAGAGGAGTCGGAATAGCCCAGCATGACCTCCATGCGGCGGTTGGTCTGGGCAAGGCGTTTTTGCACCACGGGCAGCGTAAGCATCTGGTCGAGTACGTCGACGCAGCCCTCGAGGTCCTCGAGCTGCTCGAACAGCGGGATCACGTCGAGCTCGGGAACGTCCTCCTCGTGTGCGAAGGACAGGTGGGCAAGCTCAAAGACGTCGGCCACATGCTGGGCGCTCTTGGTAAACGAGATGATGTAGCGGTGCGCCATCTTCTTGCCGTAGCGCTTTTGGATGGAACCGATAGCGCGGAAGGTATCGATGACCTCGCGCGTCATGGGCTGCAGGTCGCCATGGATACCGTTCTCGTGGATATCCTTGAGGGCGCGGGCGTGCACCACGGAGTGCTGACGGAACTCCATCTCGACCATATGGAAGCCGAAGGACTCGACCTGCCAGATGATGGTTTGGACCGGACCGTAGGCGGCACGGACGGCACCGCAGGCAGCAAGCGAACGCTGGACGACGCGCAGGTCATCCAGGAACTCGTCGGCGCTGTGGTAGATGGTGTCGGTGATGCGGCGCACGGTGGCGTTGAGGCGGTCGGCCATGACGAGCATGACGGCGCGATGCGGCTCGTGCTCGGAGATCAGCTCGGCGCGTGCCGTGTACTGAGCGCTCATCTCGACCTGATGGTTCCACAGGTTCATGAGTTCTGCCGACGGCTTGCTGTAGGCGGCCTCGAGCGTAAGGTTGCGGCCGATGCGGCGGCACTTGTCCTCGAGCTTGAGCACCATGTGCGTGAAGTACTTGGCGGCGACCTCGCGGCTCACCTTGGCGGTAACGTTGGGGTTACCGTCGCGGTCGGAACCGATCCAGCTGCCGGGATGGAAGAACGCCGGGCACAGCGGCGGCACGGTGCCGGCCTTGTCGCCCAGCACCCAGTCGTCAAAACGACGGTAGATGACGGGGATCACATCGAACAGTGTGTTATCGAAGATGTCGATGATGGTATCGGCTTCCTCGACCGGCGTGGGCTTCTTGAGCGCGATGGGGCTCGTGCGCACCAGAGCGTCAATCTCCTGCAGCATATGGCGCTCGTTCTCCACCAGGTCGGAGCCGCCCAGGCGCGGACGCTCCTCCAGCAGGTTGGAGATACGGCGAATCTTGCCCTCGACGGCCTTACGACGGGCCTCGGTGGGATGTGCGGTAAAGACAGGGTGGAACTCGAGCTTGTCGAGCAGCTCGTTGGCGCCCTCGACACCCATCTCGTTTACCAACTGGTGATAGGCGACGGTGAGTTCGTTGGCGGGATCGACCTCGGTATCGGTCGACGCACCTGCCTCGCGCTCGCGCAGCTGCGCCACGCGGTAGTTCTCCTCCGACAGGTTTGCCAGATGGAAGAAGCTCGTAAAGGCGCGAACGATGACCTGTTGCTTATCGAGCGGCAGACTGTCAATCAGATCGACGACCTCACGAAACGCCACAGCAGTAGGCTCGTCGGCGGTGGGCACGCCCTGCTCGTCGACGGACTCGTCGGCAGCACGGGCGCCGGGGTTTCCGGCATTGGCCACAATCTCGGCCGTCAGGATCTTGTCGAACAGGTCCGCGATCTCGGGATCATACTCGCTAAGCACACGGCGCTCCAGGCGCAGGAACAGCGCCAAGTTGTCGCGCAACTCCTCGGGGATCTCGATCTCGGCGAGACGCTCCCTGGACTCGGCATTCGAGCCGATTCGGTTAACGAGGCGGTTGACCACGGCAGCGACGCGCGCCGCGGCTTCGGGTACAGACTGGTTGCTTAGGTTCTCAGCCACGTTTCCTCCCATTCCTCCTTCTATGCACGTAACATGCGGTATTCATTATAGGCGCTTGAGAAATACTTTCGACACTGATTGCGCTTTACCACACAAAAGTATTTTCTGCATTGCAAGGGTTTTTGCTCTAAATGGTCGTATTTCTCGGTGGACGGCATACACAAACGGGGGCATTCCGCATAAATGCGAAACACCCCCGTAACAATCGCTCGCAATGAACGGGACACCAAAGCGGGTCCGCAGCTCAAAAAGATGCGCTACAGGCGCTCGCGAACCGCCTCGACCACGTTGGCCAGATCGACCAGTACCTCGTCATGGCTCTCCATGTCGCGTACCTTGACCTTGCCGGCGGCAAGCTCGTCGCCGCCCAGGACCAGGATGAGTTTGGCGCCCACCTTATCGGCCTGCTTGAACTGGGCCTTGAGCGAACGGCCCTGATAGTCGGCCTCGGTCACGATACCTGCGGCGCGAAGCTCCTGCGTAATGGCAAAGATGTTCTGGCGCAGCTCCTTGCCGGCGTTGGCGACATAGACGCACGGGACCTCATCGGCACCCAAGTCGTTACCAAAGGCCTGAAGGGCCAGCAGCGCACGCTCAAAACCGACAGCGAAGCCGACGCCCGCCGTGGGCTTGCCACCCTCGAGCTCGACCAAGCCATCGTAGCGGCCGCCGCCGCCGATGGAGCCGACGCCGGCGCCAGGAGCCTCGACCTCAAAGACAGTACGGGTGTAGTAGTCCAGGCCGCGCACCAAGGTGGGATCCTCGACATACTCGATACCGGCGGCATCCAGATAGCGCTTGACCTGCTCGTAGTGCTCGCGGCACTCGTCGCACAGGTTGTCACCCATCAGCGGCGCGTCGGCCATGATCTCGCGGCAATGGTCGTTCTTGCAGTCGAAGGCACGCAGTGGGTTGAGCTCGGCGCGCTCGCGGCACTCGTCGCACATCTCGTCGGCGTGATCGAGGATGAACTGCTTGACCTGCTCGCGATAGGCCGGACGGCACTGGGCATCGCCCATCGAGTTAATGAGCAGGCGAAGCTTGGAAAGGTCGAAGCCCAGGCGCTTGTAGAACTCCATGAGCATGATGATGCACTCGGCGTCTGCCGCCGGATCGGGAGCGCCGAGCCACTCGATGCCCACCTGATGGAACTGACGCAAGCGGCCCTTCTGGGGACGCTCGCCGCGGAACATGGCCTCGGCGTAGTAAGCCTTAAACGGCGTGGAGCCCTGGGGCACCAGATTGTTCTCGACGACGGCGCGCACCACACCGGCCGTGCCCTCGGGGCGAAGTGCCAGGCGCTGCTTGGGCTTGAGTTTGGTGTCGGTGCCCTCGGTAAAGACGCGCTCCAGGTTGGCACCGCTGAACACGCGGAACATTTCCTTGCGCACGACGTCGGTCGACTGGCCGATACCGTGGACAAACACGTCAACCTGCTCGATCGCGGGCGTCTCGATGGGTTTAAAACCAAACGGCTCGAACACGCCGGCCGCAATCTGCTGCATCTTTTGCCAGGCGCGCATCTCGGCGCCGATAAGGTCGCGGGTTCCCTCCGCCTTCTGTGCCTGCATGGGCAAACACCTTTCTTTTGTATCGCGTCATAGGTAGTGGACATTATACGGCACAAAGCAGCAACGCGGCGGCGCGCCTGACCGAACGAGGGTATGGGGACTCGTTCGGCCAGACGCGCCGCCGCGGTTTGCGATCCGCTTTCCTCCGTCCCCTTCGGATCACGTGATCCCTTGGGGACGGAGGCAGCCGGATCATTCG
>UQNB01000026.1 GCA_900542235.1 uncultured Collinsella sp. | reverse complement strand
GGTGGGGGAAGGGGTGGGGAAAGGTGTTGAAAAATGGGGCGGTTCCCCATATTATTGATGACGTCGACAGGCGGGGTGGTTCCCCGCGTACGTGCCATCTGAGTAACCGAGGGGAGGGCGCACATGGGAATGACTGGTGCATACGAGCGCAATCTCGATGCAAAAGGTCGTCTGTCCCTGCCTGCACCCCTTCGCGAGGAGCTTGGAGAGCACGTTCGCGTGTTCAAAGCCCTGGATGTCGATGCTCTGTACGTGTTCTCTGCCGAGGCCTTCGATAAGTGGGTCGAAGGACTCTTCGCGGGTCGTGAGGACCACGAGGGTTTTAACCCGCGTGACATTAACGACCAGAAGCTCATGAGGGCGATCAACAAGCGCACCACGTCGATGGATGTGGACAGCGCCGGTCGTATCGGTCTTTCCGAGTCTCTCCGCAAGCAGGCGAATCTCGACCGCGAGGTCACGGTTGTGGGCAACTACGACCACCTTGAGGTTTGGGATCGCGCCGCGGCCGATGAGGACGATGACGATGAGGCCCTGCTGGACCTCTTCTTCTCGTAAGGGCAAGGCACGGGTAACGGATGGAGCGTGGGATCTTGACACAAGAATATCGGCATGAACCTGTCATGCTCGGCGAAGTGCTTGAGTCGCTGCAGCTAAAGAGCGGCTCCGTTGTCTGCGATTGCACCCTTGGCGGTGCCGGCCATTCGGTAAAGATGGCCGCACAGGTGGGGGAGACGGGCCTTTTGCTCGGCGTCGATCAGGACGACATGGCCCTCGAGGCCGCTGGCGCCCGTCTGGACCGCGAGGTTCCCGGCGTTCCGCACCAGCTGCTGAAGGGCAACTTCGGCGACTTGGACGAGCTGCTTTGCTCGGCCGAGGTGCCCGGGGTCGATGGCTTCCTGTTCGATTTGGGCGTTTCGTCACCGCAACTCGATATCCCTGGCAGGGGCTTTTCGTATAACGAGGACGCCCCATTGGACATGCGGATGGATCCGGGCAATAACACCTTAAACGCAGCTGAGGTCATCAACACCTATAACGAACACGACCTCGCCCGGATTCTACGCGTCTACGGCGAAGAGAAGTTCGCCTCGCAGATCGCGCGCGAGATCGTGCGCCGCCGCGAGCAAGAACCGATCGAAACCACCGGCCAATTTGTCGAGATCATCAAGGCGGGTATCCCGGCTGCCGCTCGTCGGCATGGCGGACACCCGGCCAAGAAAAGTTTCCAGGCCATTCGCATCGAGGTCAATCACGAGCTCGATGTGCTCGAACGAGGGCTTGATGCCGCCACCAGGTGGCTCAACCCGGGCGGACGTATCTGCGTCATCTCGTATCACTCGCTCGAGGACCGTATCGTAAAGAACCACTTTAAGGAGATGAGCCAGGGGTGCACGTGTCCGCCGGAGATTCCGGTGTGCGTGTGCGGCAACGTGCCGATACTCAAGGTCATCACCCGCAAACCCTTGGTTGCCCAGCCTGATGAGGTTGAGCGCAACCCTCGGGCGAGATCAGCCAAAATCCGCGTGGCGCAGCGTCTGTAGGCACGACCGCGCGATATTGGACCTCCCGCTCGCACCATAAACGAAGCTTAAACACACTACCAACGTACTCGGGATGGGAGGCGGCATATCATGGGCTACAACACTTCAAGCGCAGCACTCGCCTATGATATGAACGCCATGCCCGCCTATCGTGAGACGCCGCAGGCCCCCGTTGCTCCCCGTGAGCAGCGCACGCCGCGCTTTGATGTCTACACGGGCGCGGGCCGTCAGGCAAACCAGGCGGTAAGCCCGGTTTTCATGAGCGTTCTTAAAACGTTTTGCATCATTGCGGCCATCTTCATGACGATCGGCGTCGCCCGCGTGGCGCTCGCCGGCGTTACGGCCCAGGTGCTCAACAGCAACGCCGAGCTTACCAACACGCTCGAAAAGGCGACCGATGAGAGCTCCGACCTGGAGGTCATGCATTCGGTCTATGGCGCCGACACGCGCATTCGCGACCTTGCGGGCGCTTACGGCATGGTGGAGCCCAGCGAGAGCGTTACACTTGACTTTTCGCAGGATGCAGCCGCGGGCGCCAACGCGACCGCGACCGCTCAGTAGCAAGACGGTAGCTGAGTATGACAAATGACTATCGCCGCGGTTCCGATGGGGGCCGCGGTTCTGGACGTCCCTCGTCGCGGGGGCGTTCTGGTTATCAAGGAACGGGTCGGCAATCTTACAACGCCGGGCAGTCCCGTGGCAACGACCCGGCGTCGCGACTTTGCGGCTCGGGCGGCCCCCAAGTGCATAACACCAGGTCGCGCAAGAGTTCGTCGACCGAATGGCTCACAGGCACGCCTCTGCCTCGCCGCAAAGCCGTCATGGGCTTCATTGGGCTTGGCTTGGGCTTGGGCGTCTTTCGCCTTGCCGACTATCAAATTGTCGAAGCCGATAAACTGCGCGAGCGTGCCGATGCGCGCCGACTGCTTGCGCAGACCCTCTATGCCAAACGCGGTACCATCTACGACCGCAACGGTAACGTGCTGGCGTCGTCGGTCGAATGTCGCAACATCGCCGTGAACCCGCAGCTTGTCGAGGATGTTGACAAGACGGTGTCGGCGCTGGTCAAGGCAACTGGAATCGATAAAAAGACCTGCCGCAAGCTCGTTGAGTCCGATGGAACCTGGGTGTATATCAAGCGCCAGGTGGACGAAGACGATGCTGCGGCGCTGGAGAAGAAGAACCTGCCCGGCGTGCTTTTTGAGCAGGCTATGAAGCGCGTATATCCATACGGCAATCTGGCATCGCAGGTGCTGGGTGTAGTGAATGTAGACAACGACGGCTTGACGGGTCTCGAAAAGCAATACAACAAGCTTCTGACCGGTACGAACGGTTCTCTCGTACGCGAACGCGCGAGGGACGGCAGCTATATCGCGGGCGGTGCCTATAAAAAGGTGGCTGCGGTCGACGGCGTTGATATCGTGACGACGCTCGACGTCAATATCCAGCGTGCGGCCGAGGATGCCCTGGCAGAGGCTGTCGAGAAGACTAAGGCCAAGAACGGCTCGGCTTTGGTCACCGACCCCACGACCGGTGAAATTCTCGCTGCTTGCTCGTACCCGACTTACGACCAGACCGATCTGGAAAACGCCAAGACCGAGGATATGAACCTGCGCCTGGTCACCGACGCCTACGAGCCCGGCTCGGTCTTTAAGACGCTCGTGGCGGGCGCCAGCTTCGACTTGGGTGTCGTGCGGTCGAGTACGTCGTTTGAGGTGCCGGCGAGCATCAAGGTGGGCGACGATACCGTCACCGATGCCGACAAGCGCGACTATGCCATGACCATGGATGTGCGCGAGATGATGCGCCGTTCGTCCAACGTAGGCTTTGTCCTGGTGGGGCGCAAAATCGGTGCCGACGACTTTGCCGCCTATGTGGACAAGTGGGGCATCGGTCACAGCTCTGGTGTCGATTTTCCGGGCGAGAGCCTGGGCATCGTCAAGGAGCGTGACCAGTATGACGGCGCCACGCTGGGCTCGATGAGCTTTGGACAGGCGCTGTCTGTCTCGCCGATTGAGATCGCACGTGCCGTGGGCGGCATCGCCAACGGCGGCGTGATGATGACCCCGCACTTCTATAAGTCCAGCAAAGGTGACGAGAAGGACTGGGGCGAAGGCGAGCGCGCGATTTCGGAGGATGCCGCATCCCAGGTGACATCGTGCATGCAGACGGTCGTGTCGGAGGGAACGGGCGTTGGCGGCGCGGTTGACGGCTATGACGTGGCGGGTAAGACCGGTACGGCCGAACGTGCCGACGAGAACGGCGGCTACCTCAAGGAGAACTACATGTCGTCCTTTATGGGCTTTGCACCGGCACAATCGCCCAAGGTGCTGTGCTATATCACGCTCGACGGAACGCCGAGCGGCTCAGATGCCGCTGCGGTTCCGTTCCAGTTCATTATGGCCAACGCGCTCGACGTGCTGGGTATCCCGCACACGAAGTAGGGGGTTACAATCTTTGGGGCGTGGTTTGTTGTCCCATATGAGGGGTGTTCACATGCCCTGCACCACGCATACGCGGCGCTGGGATACAATACGCCGATAGCATTATTAGGTTTACAGGGGAGCTGCAATGATAGAGATCGCCGTCAACAACCTCGCGGCCGCAACAGGGGCCCGAACCGTGACGGGAGAAGCCGATCGGGTATGCCGCGGGTGCGTTATCGACTCGCGCCAGGTCGAGGAAGGGACGATTTTCGTCGCCTTTCCCGGTGAAAACGTCGACGGCAATGATTTTGCTTCCCGTGCCGTCCAGTCGGGTGCCGGCGCCGTCGTGATGACGCGTGAGCCCGAGGCCGAGCTGGTCTCGCAGGCGCAGGACAAGGGCTGTGCCATCTTGCTGACCGATGATCCCGAGGAGTTTCTGCTGCGTTTGGCGCATGCGTATCGCCTGGAGCTTGGCTGCCTGGTCGTTGGCATTACCGGTTCCATCGGCAAGACGACGACCAAGGACGTGCTCGCCGCTGTGCTCGCCAAGCGCTATCGTGTCTGGGCCACCAAGGGCAATTTCAATAACCTGATCGGCATGCCGCTCACGGTGCTTTCCGCTCCGGCCGATACCGAGGTCCTGGTGCTCGAGATGGGCATGAACCATTTCCACGAGATCGAGCGCCTGTCCCAGTCCGCCAATCCCAACCTTGCCATCGTGAGCAAGATCGGCACCTCTCATATCGGCATTTTGGGCAGCCGCGAGAACATCGCCCGCGCTAAGGCCGAGATTGTCCAGGGCATGTGCGCCGCCGGCGACTATTTGCCGCTGCTGGTTTTGGGCGGCGAGGACGATTTTACGCCGTTCATTCGCGATACGTTCGCCCAGCCTGCTGGTATCGACGTGATGCTGGCCGGTGTCTCTGACGATGATGAGGTCCGCGCCCGCGACGTTCGCGTTGATGACGAGGGCCGTCCGGTCTTTACGCTCGATTTTGGTCAGGGCGAGACAATCGATACCATGCTTGCCATCCCCGGCGTGCAGTCCGTTCCTAATGCCGTTAAGGCCGCCGCGGTTGCCTATCGCCTGGGCGTGACGCCCGAGCAGATCGATGCTGCCTTTAGGGGTCTTACGATCACCGGGCACCGCCAGGAGATCAAGCGCGCCAAGAGCGGTGCACGCATCATCGACGATTCCTATAACGCCAGCGCCGAATCGATGGCAGCCGGCCTCGATCTGCTGTGCTCGCTTTCATGCACGGGGTCTCGCATGGCGATCCTGGGCGAGATGGGCGAGATGGGCGATGAGGCTCCTCGCATGCATGAGCTCGTGGGCGCCTATGCCGCCGCCAAGAAGCTCGACATGCTGGCGTGCGTGGGTGGTGAGCTGGCCCAGCTTATGGCCGATGCCGCGCGCATGATGGGCATGGACGAGGACCGCATCCAGGTGTTCTCCGATTATCAGCAGGTGCTCGACCGCATGGGCGGCGCGCTTGAAAAACATGATGTTGTACTGGTCAAGGGTTCCCGCTTTGTTGAGCTCGACCGCTTTGTGGAAGGTGTGTGCTAGCCCATGTTCGGCAATCCCTCGTATCCAACGTATCAGGCTTTTTTGGGGCTTGGCATCGCCGCAGCCATTGCGCTGCTGCTCATGCCGTGGTGGATCAAGCTGCTCAAGGTCGAGGGTATCGGCCAGCAGGTTCGTGCCGACGGCCCCAAGCGTCATTTGGTTAAGCAGGGAACGCCCACCATGGGTGGCGTTGTCATCCTCGTCGCGATCTCGCTGACCTGCCTGCTGATGGGCAAGCTCACCACCGAGCTCATACTCGTACTGCTCGCCACGCTGGCGACCGGCGTGCTGGGCCTGATCGACGACCTGACCTCCGTTACGCATGGGCGCTCGCTCGGTCTGACGCCTCATGCCAAGATGATCGGCCTAACCATTATCTGTGTCACCTTTACGGTACTTGCCGTCAACTGGTGCGGCGTCGCCCCCGAGATTCGTTTTCCCGGTGGGTTGACGATCGACCTTGGCGTGCTTTCGACCACCATCTGCGGCTATTCGTTCCCGTGGCTCTATATTGTCTTTTGCTGGCTGATGATTGCCGGTCTTTCTAATGCCGTGAACCTGACCGATGGCCTTGACGGTCTTGCTGGCGGCACCTCCATGATCGCCATGCTCGCCATGGCTGCCATGGCGTTTTTGCACGGAGACGTGAACCTGTCCATCTTCTGCACCGCGTGTGCCGGTGCCTGCCTGGGCTTTCTGTGGTTCAACTGCTATCCGGCGAGCATCTTTATGGGTGATACCGGCTCGCTTGCTCTGGGCGCCGCGTTTGCCTGTACGTCCATCATGACTAACACCGAGGTCGTCTCCCTCATCATCGGTGGCCTGTTTATCGTTGAGACCCTGTCGGTCATGATTCAGGTTGTCTACTTCCACTTTACGCACAAGCGCGTCTTCCTTATGGCGCCCATCCATCATCATTTCGAAAAGAAGGGTTGGGCCGAGACCAAGGTCGTCATCCGTTTTTGGATTATCGCTGCGGCATTTGGTGCCGTTGGCCTTGCTCTGTTCTTCCAGTTGGGATAGTGGTCTTTCATGCCTCTTGCTGATGTCTTTAGCCTGCTCGTTTTGGGTCAGGGCAAATCCGGTCTCGATGTCGCCCGCTGGGCGCTGGCACATCCCGAGCGCGTAAGCGCCGTTACCGTGTATGGCGGCGGCACCTCTGAGCCCAATGACGCCACGCGTGCGCTCGAGGCTGCTGGTGCGTCGTTTGTCTATGGGACCGAACAGGTCGAGGGCGCCTATGACGCATGCGTGACGTGCCCGGGCATCTCGGAGTTCTCGGGCTTCTTTAAGGCCGGGCGCGAACATGCCGCTCAGATTATGGGTGAGCCAGAGTTTGCCTATCGCCTGTCGCCCGATAACTGGATTGCCATCACGGGCACCAACGGTAAGACGACCACCACGTCGCTGACTGATTATCTGCTCAAGGTTGCCGGCGAGGCCAGCGTAGCTGTCGGCAACATCGGTGAGCCGCCTATCAACGAGATTGACGGCCGAGCCCACAACGAGTGGTTTGTGGCTGAGCTCTCGAGCTATCAGATTGCTACGACCACCGAGCTCCACCCTCGCGTGGCAGTGCTGCTCAACATCACTCCCGACCACTTGGGCTGGCATAAGAGCCATAAGAA
Source organism: uncultured Collinsella sp. (assembly GCA_900542235.1). Classification (GTDB taxonomy): domain Bacteria; phylum Actinomycetota; class Coriobacteriia; order Coriobacteriales; family Coriobacteriaceae; genus Collinsella. Next base: position 16,494 of record UQNB01000026.1, on the reverse strand, counting down.
CTATGCGCTTGCCAAGATCAAGCTGTTTGACAATATGGTCGATGACGATCTGGTGGTTGTCGACGTCGAAGACGCCGGCATTCACGAGTTCGATGAGTACATCTATACGCCGGGTCGCCGCATCTGCAAGGTCGCTTTTGACGAGCCCGAGGGTGCAGACGCCGCCTTTGTGCGCGACGGCAAAATGGTCGTGCGCCTGAAGGGCGTCGAGACTCAGCTTGTCGCCACGTCCGAGCTCAAGATCTCGGGCCATCACAATGTCATCAATGCCTTATGTGCCGCCACGGCTGCTCTGGCCGTCGGTGCCGATGTCGATGGTGTCCGCCGCGGTCTGGCCTCGTTCCAGCCGCTCGAGCATCGCGTGGAGCCGTGCGGCGAGATTGACGGTGTGCGCTACGTCAACGATTCCAAGGCGACCAACACCGATGCGGTCGAGAAGGCGCTGACGGCATTTCCCGATGACGACGTGATCTTGCTGCTCGGCGGCCACGATAAGGGCACGCCGCTCACGGACTTCGCGCGCGTTGTTATGGATAACGTACGCTCGGTCGTCTGCTTTGGCGATGCGCGCGAGCGTTTCACCGCCGCTATGGACGAGGCCGATGTCGATGGCGATGTGGATATTGCCCAGGCGGATGACCTGCGCGATGCCGTGGACGTCGCCCGTTCGCTGTCGAGCCGTGGCGACGTGATCTTACTTTCTCCTGCCTGCTCTTCGTTCGATGAGTTCTCGGGCTATGAGGAGCGCGGCCGCGTGTTTAAGGACTATGTGGCGCAGCTTGCCGCTGCGGCGAAATCGCAAATGGAATAGGGGTTGCCGGTGAGAGAGGAGAGCCCCCGACAAGGTATGAGGAGGCCCGACTCGGACCGTGCTTCCTCGCGGCGCAGCACACCGCGTTCCGGTCGCGGCGGGCAGACGTTTAGCGAACGCTATATTGCCGGCGTTCCCGCCCGTATCATGCGCCCCCGTCTGATATTCATGGCCTGCCTGTTTATCTTGGTGTGTTTTGGTCTGCTGATGGTGTACTCGGCGTCTTCGGTCGAGGCGCTTCACGAGAATGGCTCAGCGACGTTTTTTCTGGGTCGACAGGCTGCGTTTGCCGTGGTCGGTGTTCTGGCGCTGATTGCCATCGTGCGCGTTTTGCCGGACAGCTGGTTTGGGGAGGATGTGCTCAGGATCTTCCTCATAGGCATGATAGGGCTACTGTTTCTGGTGTTCTTGGTGGGCAGCGGCAGCCGTGGCGCCACGCGCTGGCTCAACATCGCCGGTATTCAGTTCCAGCCTTCCGAGTTTTTAAAGCCATTTGCCATTGCGTATTCGGCCATCATGCTTGATCGCTTCTTTTCGCCCGGTGGCAACATCAACGAATTCCTTCGCAAGATGGGCATCTACCTGGGTATTTCGCTCTTTCTGATCTTTATCCAGCCCGATTTCGGTACCGTCTTGATCATCCTGTTGACCCTCATGTGCATGGCGTTGTTTGCGGGTCTCGACCCCAGATTTATCATCGGCGTGCTAATCTTCGGCATTCTCGTGATCGTGATTGCACTTGTCGCAGAGCCGTACCGTATGGTGCGTATTCAGGTTGCCTTGAACCCTTGGGCCGACGAGTATGGTGACGGCTATCAGGCCACGCTTGCCATCATGGCCTTTGCCTCGGGCGGTCTGTTCGGTCGTGGCATCGGCAACTCAACCATGAAGTACTCGTATCTGCCCGAGGCGCACAATGACTACATCCTGGCCATCATTGGCGAGGAAGTCGGTTTTGTCGGAACCGTGCTGTTCTTCTTGGTGTTTGCGATGCTGATCTACTCGGCGTTTCGCATTGCCGAGCAGGCGACCGATCGTCGGGGCGCGCTCATGGCGTCTGGCTCCGCGGTCATTCTCGCGGTGCAGTTTTTGATCAATGCGCTGGGCATCCTCAACGTGTTTCCCATGACGGGCAAACCGTTGCCGTTTATTAGCTACGGCGGTTCGTCGATTATTGTGTCGCTTATGCTTGCCGGTCTGATCCTGCGCGTTTCGTACGAGAGCGCCCGTCGCGATGAGTACGACCGTCGCCGCGAGAGCTTTGCCGTTATGGATGAGAGTACCGCCGGCGTGCCCCACGTACGCGGCGAGCGATCTTCGCGTAACGGCTTTACCGTTCTGGATGGCTCTGCGACCGAGCCGGCAGCCCGTCCGCGTCAGCGAACGGCGCCGCAAGGTCGTCCGCAGCGCCCCAGCCCTCGCAGCGCGGGCGGCGGATATAATCGAATCGATTTGAACTCGGACCCGTCGGCGCGTTTGCGCACCGACGACCAGGGACCGCGTGTACGAAGGGACTACCATGACCGATAAGATGACCGTTGCTATTGCAGCCGGCGGCACGGCAGGACACATTAACCCCGCGCTCGCTTTGGCCGAGGAGCTGCATGACCGTGGCCACCACGTTGTGTTCGTGGGCCAGTCGCGCAAGCTCGAGGGTCGTCTGGTCCCCGAGGCTGGGTTTGATTTTGTGCCCATTACGGTCACGGGCTTCGACCGCTCCCGTCCCTGGACGGCGCTGACCTCGCTGTGGCGTGTCAACAAGGCCAAGCGTGCGCTCGCCAGTCATTTCTCAAAGGTCGGCAAGCCCGATGCTGCCATCGGTTTTGGTGCCTATGTCGAGGTTCCGCTGCTGGGGTGGTGCAAGGGCGCAGGCGTTCCGTATCTGCTGCATGAGCAGAACTCTGTTCCGGGCCTGGCCAATAAGATGATGAACTCCCACGCCGCCCGCGTGTGCATCTCGGTGCCGGCAGCGCGTTCGGTCTTTGAGCGCGAAGGTGACCCTGACCACGTGCTCATGACCGGCAACCCCGTACGTCGCTCGGTGATCGAGGGCGATCGCGCTCGCGGCCGCAAGGCACTTGGCGTTCCCGAGGACGCTACGCTGCTGCTCGTCTTTGGCGGTTCACTCGGCGCCCAGCACCTCAACGAGCGCGCGGTTTCGCTCAAAAACGAGCTGCTTTCGCGCAAGAACCTCTATGTGTTGCATTCGACGGGTGCCGACGGCTTTGAGGAGACCGAGCGCGCTTTGGCGCTGACGCCCGAGGAGGCGAAGCGTTACCGCGTCCAGCCTTACATCGACAACATGGGCGACATGCTGGCTGCTGCCGATTTGGTGCTCTCGCGTTCGGGTGCATCGAGCGTGGCCGAGATCGCTGCGCTCGCCGTGCCCTCGATACTCGTGCCGTATCCGCATGCGACGGCCGACCACCAAACCACCAATGCCCGTTATCTGGTCGACGCCGGGGCCGGCGTGCTCTGTGCCGATGCCGATATCGACGGTTCTGCCTTTGCCGATGAGCTGCTGCACCTGGTCGATGACGCGGCAGAGCGCGACGTCATGCGTCAGGCGGCGCGTGGTCTGGCTCAGGATAGGGCCGCCGCTCTTCTGGCCGATGCGGTAGAGGGTTTGCGTTAGTTAGACGGGATATCGTCGGTCGCCCTCGCGCTGATGCGGTAGGTGCGGTACAGTTAACGGGTTACAGGCAGTGTTTACGCAAGGAGTACACGAGCACATGGCTGATTCCCAGACTGCAACCTCCGCGCCCGAGTTTAAGAGCGCCCACTTTATCGGTATCGGCGGCGCCGGCATGAGCGGCATCGCCCTCGTTCTGCACGAGCGCGGTTATGCCGTTACCGGCTCCGACCTTAAGACATCACGTTATATCCGCCAGCTTACACGCGCTGGTGTGAAGGTGCATGTGGGCCATGAGGCAGCCACGATCGACGAGGTCAAGCCCGACGTGGTTGTTGTCTCCACCGCTATTCCGGAGTCCAACCCTGAGCTCGTGCGCGCTCGCGAGCTGGGCATTCCCGTGTGGCCCCGTGCCAAGATGCTCTCTGCTTTGGGCCACGGCTACACTACCGTCGCTGTTGCCGGCACGCATGGCAAGACCACCACGTCTTCGATGTGCGCCACCATGCTCGACCGCATGGGTCTGGATCCGAGCTTCTTGATCGGCGGCATCGTCGAGGGCTATGACACGAACGGCAAGAACGGCTCGGGCGACTACTTTGTCGCCGAGGCCGACGAGTCCGACAGCTCCTTCCTGTTCCTGAACCCCAACGTAGTCATTGTGACCAACGTCGAGGCCGACCACCTCGATCACTACTCGGGTATCGAGGAGATCGAGGCAACTTTCGCCAAATTCATGAGCCTGGTGGGCGAGGACGGCACCGTCATCGTCTGTGGTGAGGACCCGCATCTGGTCGAGTTCGCCAAGTCGACGGGCCGTCACGTGCTTTCCTACGGCTTTGCCGAGAGCAACGACATCGTCTGCGTGCACCCGGATGTCAAGGGCATCCAGAGTGACTTTATCGTTCGCTTTGAGGACGGCACTGAGCACGCTGTGGAGATCAAGAGCAACCCCGGTCGCCACAACATGCTCAACGCCACGGCGGTGCTCACCGTCGCCCATGTCCTGGGCCTTGACATCGACGCCGCCGCCAAGGCGCTCTCGAGCTTTGAGGGCGTCCGCCGTCGCTTTACCCACGTGGGCGATATCGATGGCATCACCGTGGTCGATGATTACGGCCATCACCCCACCGAGATCAAGGCGACGCTTGCTGCCGCTTCCTCGCTGGGCTACAAGCACGTCGATGTCGTGTTCCAGCCGCACCGCTATTCGCGCCTGCAGGCCCTGTGCGACGACTTTGCCGATGCATTTGCCAATGCCGATAAACTGCTGCTGATTGATGTGTTCTCGGCTGGCGAGATGCCCATTCCGGGTGTCACCTCTAAGATGCTCGCCGATACCGTGCGCGCCAAGCATCCTGGCAAGGAGGTCGTGTACTGCTCCAGCCGTCTTGAGCTCAATCAGGAGCTCGAGCAGATGGTGGGCGAGGGCGACCTGCTGCTCACCATGGGTGCCGGCGACGTTACGACCGTCGGTCCCGAGTTCATTGAGTATCTGACTGCCAAGAAAGACGCTTAAGTCTAATGGGTCTGTTTAACGCCGTCATGGCGCTCTCGGGCATGATCGACACGGATGTGATCGAGGACGAGCGCCTTGCGCGTCATACGAGCTATCGTATCGGCGGCAAGGCCGACCTCTTTGTGACGTGCCATAGCTATCATGCCCTCCGCCGCGCCGTGGCGGTGCTCGATCGCGAGCAGGTGCCGTGGGTCATCATCGGCAAGGGCTCCAATCTGCTGGTTGCCGATGGCGGTTATCGCGGTGCCGTCATTTCGCTCGGACGTGAGTTCCAGCGCACGGTTGTTGCCGATGACGGTTGTACGCTGACGGTCGGTGCGGGCGTGATGTTTGCGCGCCTGGTCAACGATGCCCTGTCGCGTAGCCTCTCGGGCCTTGAGTTTGCCGTTGGCATTCCTGGTTCGGTCGGCGGTGCGATATCTATGAATGCCGGCACGCGGACCGAGTGGATTGGCTCGCTGGTTGAGGATGTCGTAACGTTTGACCCGGCATCCGGTATCAAGCATTATGCGGGGTCCGAGATCTCTTGGGGCTACCGCGAATGTAGCCTTCCCCGCAATGAGATCATCCTCGAGTGCGTGCTCAAGCTTAAACCGGCGCCCAAGGCCGACATTCGCGAGCGCATGGAGCGGTACCTTACAAGGCGCAAGCGTACGCAGCCCATGGGTCGCGCATCCTGCGGGTCTGTCTTTCGCAACCCGCCCGATGCGAGTGTGGGCAAGCTTATCGAGGATTGTGGATTAAAGGGTTTTTCGATTGGCGGCGCGGAAGTTTCGCCCGTTCACGCTAATTTTATCGTTAATAACGGAACTGCCTCGGCCGATGACGTTGCCGCGGTTATCAGACATGTGCACGGAAAGGTGAGGGAGGCGTATGGCATCGAGCTCAGACCGGAAGTTAAATTCCTCGGCTTCTAGAGCATCGAAACCCACCTTCCGCCGCGCCGGAGGGCGTTCCGGCGCGCCTGCCAAACCTCAACGCAATACCGTCGCGCACTCTAAGTCTGTCGGGCATGCTCGACAGACCAGTCGTCCGGTCGTCGGCTCGCGGCTCGGTAATCGTCCGGCCGCAAAAAAGTCCTCGCGTCCCTCGGTGACGTCAAAGCCTGTTATGGGCGCCAAGCCTGCCCGTCCCATGGCAGCTCCCAAGCCCTCGACGGGAACTAAAGCGGCGCGTCCAGGTCTCACGCTGGGCGCATCGAAACCGCGCTCGCTGACATCGGTGTCGGCTACCGCCAAGAAGCCTTCGAGTAAAAAAGGTTTCAACCCGTTATCTTCACTTGGAGCGATGGCAAATAAAACATCAGATGCCGCTTCTGTCGTTACAGGCAAAGGCAAAATCGTGGGCGGCGTTCTGGCCGTCTTGGCCGTGCTCGTCGTCGTTGCCATCGTGGTGATCAACTCTGGACTGTTTACTGCCACTGATATTCAGATTCAAGGCAGCGAGCATGTGACGAAGCACGATGCTATCCAGCTGATCGACTTGCCCGAGGGAACGTCGCTTTTTAACGTCGATCCCGACCAGATTACCGAGGATCTCAAGCAGAACCCGTGGGTTTCGGGCGTGGATGTCCAGCGCCAGTTTCCCCATACGCTTATCATCACGCCGACGGAGCGTAAAGTTATCGCCATTGCGTATATCAGCTCCGACGACCTTGCCTGGGCTATCGGAGACGATGACACCTGGATCGCCCCGCTGTCGACGTCGGTCGAAGTGGACGACCAGGGCAACGTCATCACGACAGGGCAGGGCTCAAATACCTTGACCGGAATCGATGCCGCGCTGGCGCTCGCCAAGCATTATGGCGCGGTGTTATTGACTGATGTCTCGGCGGATGTCGCTCCGGTTTCCGGCCAGGCGGTGAACTCCAAAGCCGTTAAGGCCGGCCTGGATTATGTGCGTGGTTTTTCGAGCGAGTTCTTGGGACAAGTCAAGGATATTTCCACGCCTTCGGTCGAAGCCATCTCGGCAAACCTCAATAACGGCATTGAGGTGTCGCTGGGCGATTCGGACGATATCGCCAAGAAGGAACGCGTAGTCACCAAGTTGCTTTCGCAGGTAGAGGGCGTAACGTATATCAATGTGCGCTCTCCGGGCAACTACACATTTAGGAATGCTCCGACCTCGTAGCGCTGGTTGATGCTTTGTTGAGGGGCCATACCACGCCGTTTATCTGGTTTGTTTGGTTTTCACGGTCAATTATTTGACTGATACGTTCATAATGTGCAAACATAATACGGTTTACCTTTGCATTTACTTTCAACCTGAAGGTTAATGTGCGCAGGGGTCGACCCATGCTATGGCTATAACCTTTGTTCGGAGGACCGACATGCACGAGACAGAGATCAACAACTACCTTGCCGTCATTAAGGTGGTCGGCGTCGGCGGCGGCGGTACCAACGCGGTCAATCGAATGATCGAAGAGGGCATCCGCGGCGTCGAGTTTGTTGCCATCAACACCGATGCTCAGGCACTCGCGATCTCTGATGCCGATATCAAGGTGCACATCGGCACCGACCTTACCCGCGGCCTGGGCGCCGGCGCCAATCCCGAGGTTGGCCGCAAGGCTGCCGATGAGTCCCGCGACGACATCGCCGAGGCGCTCGCTGGCGCCGACATGGTGTTTATCACCTGCGGCGAGGGCGGCGGCACCGGTACCGGCGCTGCTCCCATCGTTGCCGATATCGCGATGAACGAGGCCGGCGCACTGACCGTCGCCGTCGTGACCAAGCCCTTCACCTTCGAGGGCCGCAAGCGTAAGAAGAGCGCCGAGGAGGGCATCAAGACCCTCTCCGATTGCGTCGACACCATGATCGTCATTCCTAACGATAAGCTGCTCGACATCGCCGAGAAGAAGACCACCATGCTCGAGGCCTTCGCGATTGCCGATGGCGTCCTTTCCCAGGGCACCCAGGGCATCACCGACCTCATCACCGTCCCCGGTATCATCAACCTGGACTTCGCCGATGTTAAGACCATCATGAAGCAGGCCGGTACCGCCATGATGGGTATCGGTACCTCTTCTGGGGATACTCGTGCCGTCGACGCTGCCCAGCAGGCCATCTCCAGCCCGCTGCTCGAGAGCTCCATCGATGGTGCCACGCGCGTGCTGCTCTCCATCGCCGGTTCCAAGGACCTGGGCATCCAGGAGATCAGCGACGCCGCCGACGTTGTCGCCAACGCCGTCGACCCCGAGGCCAACATCATCTTCGGTACCGTTGTCGACGAGTCCCTGGGCGATCAGGTGCGTATCACCGTCATCGCTACGGGCTTCTCCGACTCCAACGTCAACCGTCAGGATGAGCTCTTTGCTGCTCAGCAGTCTCAGAGCAAGGCCGCTGCCTCCGCTGAGCCGCAGCGCACCGCCCCGGCTGCCAGCCCGGCTCAGGCCGCTCCGACCCGCAACGTCGGTGGTACCGAGCTGCCCAACTTTGGCAACGACCAGTTCGAGCTTCCCGACTTCCTGAAGCGCGGTAGCTTCTAGTTCGTTTTTCTCAACGACCTGCACGGGGTGTGTCCATTTGGATGCACCCCGTTTTGTTTCTCGTTTGTAAACGAAAGCCTCCAATCTCCTTACGTTCCCTTTACGTTTGGTCCCTACCGCTGCGGGTATACTTTTAAGCAAGTATGACAGCCGTATAAACGCGGACTGCGCGGCGACGCCGCGGTACTTGTGTTATTAGGAGGCTTTAGTATGGCAGCACGTGCGGACAACGTTTCGCGTGTCGACCATGATGGAGTTACGTTGGTGGAGGGCGCGACATCCGATGTCCGCTTTGCCTTTACCGAGCGCACCGGTGGCGTTTCCGAAGATGCGTACTCCTCGCTCAACCTGGGCTCGCATGTAGGCGATGACCCCTTTGCTGTTCAAGAAAATCGTCGTCGAGCGCTCGAAGCTATGGGCGCCACTGAGTGCGAGCATAATCTGCTCGTGCCCAATCAGGTACATGGTGACCATATCGTTACGGTGACTTCGAACGGTGCCGACGATCTTGAGGCTGTTCGCGAGCAGATTGCCGAGGGCTGCGATGCCATCGTCTGTACGGCCCATGACGTGCCCGTGCTGCTCTGCTTTGCCGACTGCGTTCCCGTGGTGCTGGTGGCCCCTGGCGGATTTGCCGTGGTGCACTCCGGTTGGAAGGGCACGATTGCACGTATTTCTGCCAAGGCGTGCCAGGCGCTTTGCGATGCTGCCGGCTGCGATGCGAGCGACGTTTCCGCCTATATCGGCCCCCATATCTTGGCTGACGAATATGAGGTATCCCAGGAACTCATGGATCGCTTTGCCGTCGAGTTCTCTTGCATCGATGCGAGTGCCTCTCGTATGCTCGATCTTTCCGCTGCCATTTGTGAGGCGCTGGTAGATGCCGGTGTGGACGCGGATAATATCGTGGATACCCAGCTTTCGACTGTGCGTCAGAACGACCGCTTTTATTCCTACCGTAACGAGGACGGCACCTGTGGGCGCCATGCTGCGATCGGCGTGATGCTATGAGAAAGATCGTATCGGTCCTGAGCGCCGCTGTGCTTACGCTTACGCTGTGCGCCTGTTCTTCGGGATCTTCTACCTCTTCCATTACCGTGGCCGGCTCCACGACCTGCCTTCCTATCGCCGAAATTGCGGCAGAGGGCTTTAAGGAGGAGACCGGCATCGACGTGCTCGTTTCCGGTTTGGGCTCTTCCGCTGGCATCGAAGCCGTCAGCGCTGGCACGGCCGATATCGCCAGCTCCTCCCGTGGACTCAATGCCGACGAACGGGATCTGGGCCTGACTCCCATCGTCATTGCCCACGACGGTATCGCGGTCATCGTGAACGAAGACAACCCCGTCGATAACCTCTCGACCGAGCAGCTCCGCGATATCTATGCCGGCAAGATCACCAACTGGAAAGAAGTCGGTGGCGAGGACCTGAGGATTCAGGTTATCAACCGAGATGAGGCGTCTGGCACGCGTGAAGCCTTCCGCACCATCGTGATGGACGGCACCCCGTTCGATCGCCGCTCCGCCGTTCTTTCGGGCACGGGCCAGGTGCGCGACGTGGTATCTCGTTCGCGCGGGGCTATCGGCTACATTTCGCTGGGCTTCGTCGATAGCCTCAACGCCAAGACCTCGGTCAAGGCCGTCTCGGTCAATCATGTTGAGGCGTCCGAGAAGACGGTCGCGAGTGGCGGCTATCCCATCTCGCGCGACCTTTACTTCTTTGTGAAGGGTGCGCCTTCGCAGCAGGCGCAGGATTACATCGACTACGTGACGTCCGAAAAGATGGACAAGCAGATTCGCGAGGCGGGCTTTATTCCCGTCACCAACGACGAGAAGGGGAGTGAGTAGCATGGAAGCACAGGAAAACTCCCAGACTGAGCAGAATGCTCAGGCGCCCAAGAAGCGCGAGCTGGCGCTCGTATCGCGCAGCACCTATATCAAGGAGAAGGCGCTGCAGTGGATTTTCTTTGCCTGCGCGTTCTTGGCGGTTGTTACCGTCATCCTGATTTTTGTCTTTACCACGTACTCGGCGCTGCCCGTCTTTACCGACATCGGTCTGGCGGACTTCTTTAGCTTTACGTGGGCGCCCTCTGAGGGCCACTACGGCATCGTGTCGCTGCTTGCCGGCTCGGGTCTGGTGACCGTCGGTGCGCTCGCCATGGGTGTGCCCCTAGGCGTGGGCACGGCCGTGTATCTGGTCGAGATCGCCAGCAAGCGCGTGCGCAAGCTCATCAGCCCTGCCGTTGACCTGTTGGCCGGCATCCCTTCTATCATCTATGGCTTCTTTGGCATGATCATCATCCGTCCGTTTATCGCGCAACTGACCGGTGGTCTTGGTTTTGGTGCGCTGACGGCGTGGTTCGTGCTTGCCATCATGATCGTCCCTACCATCACCACGCTCACCATCGATGCCCTCAATTCCATTCCCATGGGTATTCGCGAGGCATCGTATGCCATGGGTGCTACTAAGTGGCAGACCATCTATAAGGTCGTGCTACCTGCCGCCAAGCTGGGTATCGTGGATGCGATCGTGCTGGGTATGGGCCGTGCCATCGGCGAGACCATGGCCGTGCTCATGGTCGTGGGTAACGCCCCGGTTATTCCCGACAGCATTGCGAGCCCCATCTCGACGCTCACGAGCCAGATCGCGCTCGACATGAGCTATTCCTCGGGTCTGCACCGCTCGGCGCTGTTCGGCATGGGCGTGGTCCTGTTTATCATCTCCGCCACGCTGGTGGGCGTCGTCCGTCTGATTTCAAAGAAGAAGAGGGGGTAGGCTATGTCCGATTCCGTTGACACGACGGTCGATACGACCTCGTCGCGCGAGCGCATCAAGCGTGCCCTTTCCCATGGCAAGAAGGGTCGCATCAACAAGGACCTGTCCAACAAGATCATGCTCGGCGTATTCCGCGCGGCTGCCTACATCACCACGCTGGTGCTGGTCGCTATCATCGCCTACGTGGTCATCAACGGCCTGCCACACATCTCGCTCGACTTTATCTTCGGTTGGCCCCAGGGCGTCAACGCCGAGGGCGGTATTTGGCCCACGATCGTCTCGACCGTCTATGTGACGGCGCTCGCCATGCTTATCTGCACGCCGATCGCTGTGCTGGCAGCCGTCTATCTGGCCGAGTACGCCAAGCAGGGCAAGATCGTCGAGCTCATTCGCTACGCTGCTGACGCTTTGGCCTCGGTGCCCTCCATCGTTATGGGCCTGTTTGGCTACGCCTTGTTTGTCGAGGCTATGGGTCTGGGCCTTTCGATGGTCTCGGCCGCTCTGGCGCTTGCGCTCTTGATGCTTCCCATCGTCATGCGCACCACCGAAGAGGCCATTCGCGCCGTTCCGCGCTATATCCGTTGGGGCGCGTATGGCCTGGGCGCCACCAAGTGGCAGGTTGTCTCCAAGATCGTGCTTCCTTCTGCCTTTGGCCGTATTGCCACGGGCATTGTCCTTGCCATCGGCCGTGCCATTGGCGAGACCGCCGTGGTGCTCTACACCATGGGCCAGGCCATCAATCTACCTATCTCGCCGCTCGATTCCGGCCGCCCCATGACCGTTCACCTGTACCTGCTTGCCAACGACGGCATCAACATGAACGCAGCCTACGGCACCGCGCTCTTGCTGATGGTGATCATTCTGGCCTTCAACCTGTTTGCGCGCTTCCTGTCGCGCAAGCGTCGCTAGTTAAGGAGTCCCATGTCCGTTTATCAGTCCGCTCCCACGCTGGAGCAAGCGGCCATTACGGCCAAGGATTTCAACTTTTGGTACGGTGACTTTCATGCGCTGACGGGGCTCGACCTCAACATCGCCAAAAACGCCATCACCTCCTTCATTGGCCCTTCGGGCTGCGGCAAGTCGACGTTTTTGCGCTGCATCAACCGCATGAATGATCTTATCGAGGGTACGCGCGTCGAGGGCACCATGACGCTCGACGGCAACGATATCTATGCCGAGGGCGTCGACCCGGTCGACCTCCGTCGCCGCGTGGGCATGATTTTTCAGCAGCCCAACCCGTTTCCCAAATCCATCTACGAGAATGTCGCCTTTGGCCCTCGTCTGCAGGGCGTGACTAGCAAAAGCGACCTCGATGACATCGTGGAAGAATCGCTCAAGCGCGCCAACCTCTGGAAAGAGGTATCCAATCAGCTCAACAAGGATGGTTTGGCGCTCTCGGGCGGTCAGCAGCAGCGTCTGTGCATCGCGCGCGTGCTTGCGGTGCAACCCGATGTCCTTCTGATGGACGAGCCCTGCTCCGCCATCGATCCCACATCCGTCTCTAAGGTCGAGGATCTGATGGCCGAGCTGGCGCCCGAGATGACGATCATCATCGTCACGCATTCAATGCAGCAGGCAGCTCGTATCAGCGACTACACCGCATTCTTCTTGCAGGAAGTTGCCGGCGAGCCCGCCACGCTCATCGAGTATGGTCAAACCGACGCGATCTTCACCAGCCCGGTGGACTCGCGGACGGAAGACTATATCACCGGCCGCTTTGGCTGATCGGTGCGACTAGTCCCAAGCCGATCGGACCTGGTCCGGTGCGTATTCACTGTGCGGGCGGCATGACCGCACCCAACTGATTGGAGTGAACCATGCGCAAACTGTTTTCCCGTCAGCTCGTCGAGGCCCGTCACGAGATGCTGAGCATCTATGAGGCCGTCGATCTGGCCCTCCACGATGCCGTGAAGGCCTATGTGACCGACGACCGCAAGCTCGCCACCAAGACCAAGAAGCGCACGCTTTCGATTGACGCGCGTTGCGCCAACCTGGAGGCCGTCTGCTACAACCTGATCGCCACGCAGTCACCGGTCGCCTCCGACTTCCGCCTGCTTCAGACGATCATCTACGTCGACTTTAACCTTCAGCGCATGACCGATAAGGTCCGTCAGATCTGCCGTGCCACGCGTCATATGATCAAGGCCGACATCTCGCTGCCCAAGGAGCTTGTCGGCACGGTCGAGGCCGAGGCTGAGGCCGTCTACCAGGTGCTGGGCTCTTCGCTTTCTGCGCTCGTCACCAATGACATGTCCATCATCTGCAACCTGGCCGTCGAGGACGAGCCGGTGCACGCCGCCTACGAGAAGTTCTTCCGCACCTTTAACCGTATGGATACGGGCGACTTTATGGACGACGACAGCAACTATGACGACCTGCGCCGCGCCATCATGGTTTCGCGCTACCTCGATCGCATCGCTTCGATTTCCATCGATGCCACTTGCCGTCTGACCTTCCTGTTGACTGGTCAGCGTATGAACGCCGGCGATATCGCCCGTGTGGACGAGGATGAGCTCGAGAGCATGCGCGTGCCTTCGGGCGAGGGTGTTATCATGAGGCCCGCCGTCGACGCGCGCTACGTTGCCAAGGTGCCCGTTAACGAGGTCAGCGAGGGTCTTCGCTACCTGCTCGATCATCTTGAGGACGAGGACGATGGCGAGGACGACGAGGAGTAAGTAGCCCCGTTCGTCGAAAGATTGTAAATACCTAAGTGAGCGCGGCCTTGCACATGCGGGGCCGCGCTCTTGCGTTAGCATGGGACTACTTGTTTGGCTGTCAGCGGAGGCGATTGGCAATGGATAACTATTTGGACTTGATGCGCGCTCGCCGCGAGCAGATTCTGGAACGTTTTTATGCGGCGCTCGATCGCGCGGGCCGCCCCCACGACGCCGCGCGCCTCATTGCCGTGTCCAAGACCGTTGGTGTCGATGAGACCGTTGCCGCCATCCAGGCGGGGTATCGCCATTTTGCCGAGAACCGCCCGCAGGAGCTGGTTCGCAAGCTCACGGGTCTGGCGGAGCATCCGGAGCTGCCCGAGGTGCGCTTCGATATGATCGGCAACCTGCAGACCAATAAGATCAATGCGGTGCTGGGCTCAGCCGAGCTGATTCACTCGGTGGGTTCGCTGCATCTGGCGCAGGCGATCTCGAGCCGTGCTGTTCGCAAGATTGAGGCAGGCGAGCTCGCCGGCCCCCAGCGTGTGCTCATCGAGGTCAATGTGAGTGGTGAGGAGTCGAAGGGAGGCTTTTCGCCCGATGAGATTCGCGCCGCCGCGGGTGAGCTTGCGGAACTTGAGGGAATTTGCGTACAGGGGCTTATGACTATGGCGCCCCGGGGGAATAAGGATGTGGCACGCCGCACCTTTGCGGGGCTTCGTGAGCTGAGGGATGAGCTGGAGGCTGCGCATCCCGATTTGAACCTGCCTGAGCTTTCCTGCGGCATGAGCGAGGACTTTGAGCCTGCCCTTGAGGAGGGCTCTACGCTCGTTCGCCTGGGCAGGGTAGTATTTAGCCCGGAGTTTGCAGTAAAATAAGGCTCTGAAGTGCGCACTGATTATCGGGGCGCCTGCACTAAACCGCGAGAGGACACAACCATGGGCTTCCTTGACGAGATTAAAAATAAGATGCACCTGGGCGGCCAGCAGGGTTACGACCAGGGTTATGGCCAGGACGACGACTACGGCTACGATGACGGCTATGACGATAGTTATCAGGGCAACGGCTACGGCGGTGCTTCGGGCGAGGGCTTCTACACCCAAGACGAGCCGAGCAACGGCCTGCTTGGTCAGACGCGCCGCGGTGAAGCTGAGTCGGTTGCCGTGTATACGCGCTCCGGTCAGCTGGTCGGCGATGACTCCCGCCATGCCACGACGTATAACCCGCCTTCGCGCTCGCAGGACAGCGTTGCGAGCGGTTATCGTCCTGGTGCCTATGACACGCCGTCGAGCTACGCCGAGAACACCCGCGCCCGTGCCGCCGCTGCGCCCGCGCCTGCACCGAGCGATGCCTCGGCCTATGCGAGCAATATCATCAACGCCACACCGCAGCTGCCGGCCTATGTCCTGCGCCCCGAGAGCTATGACGACGTGGAGACCGTGGTGCGCCGCGTTCGCACCAAGCAGCCTGTCGCACTGATTTTTGTGGGCGTACGCACCGAAGTTGCCAAGCGCGTCTTGGACTTCTCTTACGGCTTTGCCTGCGGTCTGGGCGCCACGGTCAAGGAGGTAGGCGACCGCGTGTTCATGGTGCTGCCCGCCGGTTGCGAGGTCAAAGATTCCGATCTCAAGAAGCTTCGTGCCGACGGCTACCTTAAGTAAAGACAAGACGAGGAGATTCCCATCAACATCTACACTATCGTCCAGCTGGTCAACACGCTGTTCAACTTCTATTCCACGCTCATTGTCGTCTACTGCTTTATGACGTGGATTCCCATGAAGCAGGGTGGTTTACTTCAGGATATTGCTGCGGTGCTCGATAGCGTGTGCGGTCCGTGGCTCAACCTGTTCCGTCGTTTCATTCCGCCGATGGGCGGTATCGATTTTTCGCCGGTCGTTGCGATTATTGCGTTGCAGTTGGTGCAGAGGCTGGTTCTGCAGCTTCTTATAGGTATACTCGTATAGAACTGACTTTGTAACTTACGTCGGGCGTGTAGCGCCGAGGCGATGAAAAAGGAGACTTGTTATGGCTATTACCCCTGCAGACATCCAGGCTCAGACTTTCTCTGAGGCCAAGCGTGGCTACGATCCTGCCGAGGTCGACGTCTTCTTGGAGACGCTGTCCTCCGAGGTTGACGCTATGCTCGCTAAGATCGTCGACCTTAAGGGTCGTCTGACTGCTACCGAGCAGCAGCTTGCCGATGCACAGGCTCAGCTTGCCCAGGCTCAGGATGCCACCGCCCAGGCCGTTCCCGCCGCCCCCGTGGCTGCTCCCGCCCCTGACTTCTCCGCTCAGGAGCGCCAGATTTCCGCTGCCCTGATCGCTGCCCAGCAGACCGCTGAGACCATCGTCAACGATGCCAACGAGAACGCTGAGCGTATCCGCAACGAGGCTGACGCCAAGGCCCGCGAGGTTATCCGCCAGGCTCTGACCGAAAAGCAGGCCGAGCTCGAGGAAATCGATCGTCTCAAGGCTTCCCGTGAGGAGTTCAAGGCCGAGTATCTCAAGCTCATCCAGCACTTCATGGACGATGCCCAGAACTCCTTCCCGGCCGACCTCATGGCCTCCACGCCGGTCGGTTCTGCCGCTTCTCCTGCGGTGACTGTTCCCGCCGAGCCGCTG
>UQNB01000025.1 GCA_900542235.1 uncultured Collinsella sp. | reverse complement strand
TCCTCGTGCCGAAGGGGGGAGGCCTCGCGGCCTCCCCCTTTTTTGCGTTAAAGGGCGTAAAGGACTCAATTACACTAGACAATCTTATTGTTTTTGGTATTGAGCCTTTATTTAAAGAAAATAAATCGAATAACAAGGGCAACTGCTATGGCCACAATGATCAAAAGCAGGATTGTCAGTCGATTCTGCTTGCGTCGTTTACTTGACGAAACGAAGATTGATTTTCCCTGTTTTGGCGTTTCGAGATAGCGAGCCGAATGCGTCAAGGTTTGCTTTGGTCGAGGACCTCTATGTTGATTGGCGGCGGATGCTTTCAGTGGCTCCTCACTAGCTGCGCTGTTTTTAGATAATGGTGCGTCTTTCAGATATACAGGATCTCCCGAGGCCACGCCCATATGTTTACGTCCCGTTTGGGCATCCTCGAGTGTTTGATATCGATTTCTCGTCACATACTCGGGCTCAGGATCATTAATGGGCTCTTGCGAGATGTGGGGGCGATGGAACCGTGGCGGCTGCGTGGAAGTATCTTCCCCCTGCGTCGGCATAAGCATTTTGTTCTGGTTTTGGTCGTCCATGATGCCCTTTAGCTCGTTACCAACAACGTGTACGCGCTCATTGTAAGCCCCTTGCTATTTGCAGCTGCGAACATACTTGTTATTTAGGCTCTGGTTCAAAGAACCTTAACCTTACTAAAACCTGAGTCATATACACTTAGATATGCTTATAGTACCGGACTCAAAAAACTTTATAGTCAATGTATATATAAGCACTGGGTGGGCATATATAAGTGCGTCAAAAGAAGTCCCAGTCACCTAGAAGATGGCTCGGCAGTCCTTAAAAGGAGTGGTAAACATGGCAAGCATGGTTCCTTATCGTTCGGTTTTTGGCGTTCGTCCTTCTGCTAGCTCGCTGTTCGATCTGTTTGATGATATGACCGATCTTGCAAACAACTCGATTGCTTCCAAGGCATTTCTCGTTGACGTCGAGGATAAGGGCGATGGCTATGAGGTCAAGGCTTATCTGACCGGCGTCGCCAAGGACGATATCGATGTCGAGCTTAACGAGGGTCGCCTGTCGATTAGCGTGAACGTTGTGGAGGACGAGGAGAACGAGGGCAAGAACTTCCTGCAGAAGGAGTTTAGCTCGTACAGCGCGACGCGTGGCGTGTATCTCAAGGACGCTTCGAGCGAGGGTCTCTCGGCTAAG
Source organism: uncultured Collinsella sp. (assembly GCA_900542235.1). Classification (GTDB taxonomy): domain Bacteria; phylum Actinomycetota; class Coriobacteriia; order Coriobacteriales; family Coriobacteriaceae; genus Collinsella. The sequence continues at coordinate 23,901 of UQNB01000025.1, read as the reverse complement.
TATGCTGACGGCATCCTGACCGTTACGGTTCCCAAGATCGTCGAGAAGAAGAACGTTACGAAGATCTCCATCGACTAACTTCGTTGGTGTTCTGCGCTATTAAAAGACAGCAAAAGGGGCTGGGAAGCGATTCTCGGCCCCTTTTGCTGTCTAGGACAGTCTATTGAATGGTTGCCGGCTGATACTGACTCGCAGGGCGTATCGAGAGTTTTCGCGATCCTTGGAGAAGGGTTGCGGAGCTGCCGACCTCGTCATCCAGGGTTGCGGCCAGAGCTTTGGCATAGCTTTTGACGGTAAGGCTCGGACGATTGTTATCTTGGCTGATATGCATGGCAATGAGCTGTTCGGTGCGATCGGTAACAAGTTCGTGCGCGGCTTCGGCGGCTTGGCCATTGGAGAGGTGTCCCCCTGCAGACAGGATGCGCTCCTGAAGAAAGCGGGGATATTCTCCCTCGCGCAGCATGGTCACATCATGGTTGCTTTCGAGCGCGAGGACTCGACAATCTTTGAGGGTGCTCATGGCTTGGCTCGATAGCTCTCCGGTGTCGGTGGCAAAGCCGATGGAATCATCGAGGGCGTCGAATCGATAACCGACAGGATTGATGACATCATGCGATGTTGGGTAGGTTCGCACGCGGATGCCGGCAATGGAAAGCGTGTCGCCGGGGTCAAATTCCTCTACGGGTAGATGTGCGAGGGTTTCTTTGCTCGAAAGCGTGCGCCTGCTGGCAAAGAGGGGACCATGCCAGTGCTTGCACCATACATCGAGCCCTTTGATGTGGTCGCTGTGCTCATGGGTGATTACAAGCGCGGCAACGTCATCTGCCGAGAGGCCGAGCTCCGCCATGCGTTTAAGTGTCTCGCGGCGGGACAGGCCATCATCGATCATGATGAGACCTTGCGGTCCCTCGATGAGCGCGCAGTTGCCTTTTGAGCCGCTGCCGAGGATATGAAGGTGCAGGCGAGACATAAGATTCCAAAGGATACAATGGGTGCGGACGAATAGAGGAGGAAGCGAATGCCAACGGTATCTCAGCACTATGGACATCATGCTGCGTCGAGGGGGGATGATTACGCCCTGGCGACGCGGCAGACGGCTGCTCCTGTGGTGCTCATGGTATCAGGTGGTGCGGACTCGACGGCCTTGCTTCTTATGGCATGCACATCAAAGTTGGATATCATGGACGGGCGCGGTGTCGCTTCCATTGCGCGCGAGCGTCTGCACGTGCTGCATGTAAATCATCATCTGCGTGGTGAGGCGTCCGATGGCGACGAGGCCTTTGTGCGCGAGCTATGCGCGCAACATGGCTTGCCGCTGTGTGTTGAGCATGCCTATTTTGATGATGAATTGGGCAATATTGAGGCGGCTGCCCGCGAGGTACGCTATGCCGCGGCACGGAGATACGTTCGTGAGCTCTGCGCCCAGACGGGCGCACCGCGGACGGCGGCCCGCATCTGTACGGCGCACACCTCGTCGGACCGCGCGGAAACGTTTTTGATGAATGCGATTAAGGGGTCGGGGCCCGCTGGTCTATCGAGCATCCCTCGCCGGAGGAATATCGTGGTGCGTCCCTTGCTCGACCTCACGCATGATGAGCTCGTGAACTATCTGCAGGTGCATGGTCAGCCATGGCGGGAGGATGAGAGCAACGAGGACGTTTCGTACCTGCGCAACTATGTGCGCCACCGGGTGATGCCGGTGGTGGCACAGCGCAACGCGAGCGTGTGCAAGACGATTGGTGCCGCTTGCGAGATCCTGGGCGACGAGGATGCGTTTTTGTCTCAACTTTCGGCACAGGCGTTTCGAAGCTGCCTGCGCAAGGAAGTGGCGGGTGCGCTGGTCCTCGACGCGCGCCGCCTTGCTGCGGCCGAGGTGGTGATTGCGCGGCGCATGGTGCGACTGGCAATTAAGCGCATCGACCCCGATGCTCGACCGGAGATGCGGCATGTGGAGCGCGTGCTCGCCTGTGTTGCCGAGGGTGCGGGGTCGGTCACACTCCCGGCGGGAATTGATGCGCGCGTTGAGTTTGGCATGCTGGCACTCAAGGCCCCGGCGGCGCGCGAGGGCTTAGTTGCCGACTGGATCTCCGTTCCCGGGCGCCTGTCGTTGGGAGCGGGGCGTATGCTGGTGGCCGAGCCGATGGCCGTCGAGCCGGGATGCGATGTCGTGCATCGAGCCCGCGAGCTTGTGGCTGCTGGAGAGGTGGCCGCTATCGTGGATGCGGCGGCCTTGGGCTTTGCCGACCGCGATAGCGATCGGATGCTCGCCGGCTCGTTCGGAGAGATTCCCGCTGAGGCTCGATCGGCGCGCTTGTGGGTGGATAACCCTGTGCCGGGGGATGTGATGTGCCCGCTGGGAATGAGTGGTCGAAGCAAAAAAGTGTCCGACCTGCTCAACGAGGCGCGCATTCCCGTTTCCGAACGCTCTGGCGTGCCCGTGGTAAGAACGGCTCCGGGAGGAGCCGTGGTGTGGGTCGCGGGCGTTCGGGCCGACGAGCGTTTTAAATGCACGGCCGCAACGCGCGTGGCATATCTGCTCCGCGTAGTCGATGCGGAATAGCGTCCCACGCCTACTATTCTGTGCGACGTTGACGGTATTCCCGCGCTGATGGCGCACGGGCTGGTAAATATACCCCGTGCGCTGCTAGAATGTGTAGTTCGCGTCCATACGGCGGTGTGTGGGCGATAAGCACAAGAAAGGGTTGTCATGGCTTCTCAACATCCGGATATCGAGAAGGTTCTGTTTACGCAGGAGGATATCGACGGTATCGTCTCTCGCCTAGGCGAGCAGATTACTCGCGACTACGCGGGTAAGGATCTGGTGCTGATTGCGGTCCTGCGCGGCGCCGTGGTCTTTATGGGCGACCTGATGCGTAAGATCGAGCTGCCGACCAACATCGATTTCATGGCTGTTTCGAGCTACGGCGACGGTGTGAAGTCCTCGGGTATCGTGCGTATCATTAAGGACCTGGATATCGACATCCGCGGTCGCGACGTGCTGATCGTCGAGGACATTCTGGACTCGGGCCTGACGCTCAAGTATCTGATGAAGAACCTCGAGAGCCGCAAGCCCGCTTCTCTGGAGGTCGCCGCCTTCCTGTGGAAGGACGTTGAGGACCGCGTCTCGGCCATCACGCCCAAGTATGTTGGAACCCATTGCCCCGATGCCTTTGTGGTGGGCTACGGCCTCGACTATGCCGAGCGCTATCGCAACCTTCCGTATCTGGGCATTTTGAAACCGGAGGTTTATTCGTAAGATGCCCGACGACCGTAACGATAACAATTCCCAGACTCCCCGGGAGCCTAAGATCCCGGGGATGCCCGGAGGCAAGAAGCCCACGCGTACGGGCTGGCTGTATTTTCTTTTGGCTTGCGCGCTTCTGGGCTATGCCTTCTTTAATATGGGCTCCGGCTTTGCCAGCTCCAGCAATACCGTTAAGCTCGCGACGAGCGAGATGGTCAGCGCCATCAAGCAGGATCGCGTCGAAGATCTGACCTATACGGTTCAAGACGGAAGCGTGACGGGTCATTACTGGAAGACGAAGAAGGACAAGGGCGATACGAGCGAGCTCAAGAGCTTCTCCTCGACCTATGTCGGCTCCGATTCGCTTGCCGAGCTCATGGCGGAGCACCCCGATACCAAGTACATCGTCAACACCAACGATCCCGATTTTTGGGGCGACTTGGCGATGAGTGTGCTTCCGACGATCGCCCTTATCGCCATCATGTTCTACTTTATGCGCCAGATGATGGGCGCCAACAACAGGAACATGCAGTTTGGCAAGACCAACGCCAAGACCAACGAGGCCACACGCCCCAAGGTCAAGTTTGAAGACGTTGCCGGCGTGGACGAGGCAGTCGAGGAGCTCGAGGAGATCCGTGACTTTTTGAGCGATCCTGATCGCTATCGCAAACTGGGCGCCAAGATCCCGCGTGGCGTGTTGCTGGTTGGCCCTCCGGGCACCGGTAAAACGCTGCTGGCCAAGGCCGTTGCCGGCGAGGCGGGCGTGCCGTTCTTTAGCATCTCGGGTTCCGACTTTGTCGAGATGTTCGTAGGTGTCGGCGCCAGCCGTGTGCGTGACCTCTTTAAGGAGGCCAAGTCCCAGGCCCCGTCGATCATCTTCATCGATGAGATCGATGCCGTGGGACGTCAGCGCGGAGCTGGCTTGGGCGGCGGTCACGACGAGCGCGAGCAGACGCTCAACCAGCTGCTGGTCGAGATGGACGGCTTTGAGGAAAGCGAGTCGGTCATCCTGATCGCCGCGACCAATCGCCCCGATATTCTGGACCCGGCATTGCTGCGCCCCGGTCGCTTTGACCGCCAGGTCACGGTCGATCGTCCGGACGTAAAGGGCCGCGAGCAGATCTTGCGCGTGCATGCCGAGAATAAGCCGATGGACGAGGACGTTAAGTTTGAGAAGCTCGCCCAGATGACCGTTGGCTTCACCGGTGCCGATTTGGCGAACCTGCTCAACGAGTCTGCGCTGCTGGCCGCTCGCCGTCATCGTTCCGTGATCTCGATGGACGAGGTCGAGGAATCGATGGAGCGCGTGATTGCCGGTCCGCAGCGCAAGGGTCGCGTGATGACCGAGGCCGAGCGCACCACGATTGCCTACCACGAGAGCGGTCACGCCCTGGTGGGCCACATCCTGGAGCACTCCGATCCGGTCCACAAGATCTCGATCGTCAGCCGCGGTCAGGCTCTGGGCTACACGCTGCAGCTTCCGCAGGAGGACCACTTCCTCAAGACCAAGAACGAGATGCTTGACGAGCTCGCCGTGTTCTTGGGCGGTCGCGTTGCCGAGGAGCTCATGTGCGATGACATTACGTCGGGCGCGAGCAACGATCTGGAGCGCGCAACCAAGATGGCGCGCGAGATGGTCACGCGCCTGGGCATGAGCGAGGAACTGGGCACACAAGTGTTTGGCGAGGCGCAACATCAGGTGTTCCTTGGTCGCGATTACGCCGATCACCAGGATTACTCCGAGGAGACGGCGCGCCGCATCGATATCGAGGTTCAGCGCATTATGCGTGAGGCCCATCGTCGTGCGGTCGAGATCCTGGACGCCCGTCGCGATCAGCTCGATCTGATGGCGAAGGTGCTGCTCGAGCGCGAGACTGTCGAGGGCGATGCCGTGAACGCCCTGCTCGATAACGAGTGGGATGCCTACCTTGAGCGCGAGGGTGATATCCTGGCGGCCAAGGAGGAGCGCAATGCCAAGGCGGCCGGCATGCCGACCAAGAAGCGCGTGCCTCGTATGAGCGAGGAGGAGCTGGCGGCTGATGCCGCGGCCTTTGCGCAGGCGGCCATGCAAGAGGATGCCGAAGCCGCATCCGATGATGCTGACGATGACCATGCCGTCGTCGATGCCGATGTCGATGCCGACACCGACAAATAGTCTTTGTGGCGAAAGCCTCCGCGGGGAAACCTGCGGAGGCTTTTTCTTTTGGGCGATATGGGGCCGTCTGTTGATTGGGGACAGACTTAAATGAGCGTTTTCACGCATTTAAGTCTGTCCCCAATCAACATTGCTGCGGCACTTTGCTCGGCTAAAGCGTACAATAGCGCCTATGCGAAAGGGGAACAGATGATCAACGAAACTATGTATGCTCGCGGTGCGGAAAGCTCCATCATCCGTGAGATTTTTAGCTATGGCCTTGAGCGCAAGGCGCAGATCGGTGCGGAAAACGTATTCGATTTTTCGCTGGGCAACCCGAGTGTTCCGGCGCCGGCTGCCGTGGCGGAGTCCATTAAGAAGGCCTTGGGGCTGCCGAGTGACCAGTTGCACGGCTACACCCCCGCTCCGGGCCTACCGCAATGTCGAGCAGCCGTCGCCGAATCGCTCAACCGCCGCTTTGGAACGAACTATGAGGGTAAGGACGTCTTTATGACGGTGGGTGCTGCGGCTTCGCTCACCTGCACGCTCAACGCCGTTACGAACTCGGGCGACGAGGTTATTGTTATCGCCCCGTACTTTCCGGAGTATCGCGTTTGGATTGAGAAGGCCGGCTGTACGTGTGTTGAGGCGCCTGCTGATGAAGACACGTTCCAGCTGAGCGTGGACAACGTGCTCAAGGCGATCACCGACAAGACGGCAGCCGTCATTATCGACTCGCCCAACAACCCGACCGGTGCCGTATATACGCGCGACACGCTGACGCGACTGGCCAATGTTCTGCGCGAGGCCAACGCTCAGCGCGATCCCGAGAATCCGATTATGCTCATCTCGGATGAGCCGTACCGCGAGATCGTGTACGGTGCCGAGGTGCCTTGGGTGCCCTCGATCTACGAGCACACCATCGTGTGCTACTCGTATTCCAAGTCGCTGTCGCTGCCGGGTGAGCGCGTGGGGTGGATCTTGGTTCCCAACACCAATCCGCAGGCTGCCCGTCTGATGCCGGCCGTCGCCGGTGCCGCCCGCACGCTGGGCTTCGTGTGCGCACCGGCGCTCTTTCAGCGCGTAATTATCGACTGCATCGATGAGCCGAGTGACGTTGAGGCCTATGCCCGCAACCGCACCGCGCTTACCGACGCACTAGCGGAGTACGGCTACACCTATGTTGAGCCGGATGGCGCGTTCTACCTATGGGTGAAAGCGTTGGAGCCCGATGCGAATGCGTTTTGCGAGCGCGCAAAGAAGTATGAGCTGCTCGCGGTTCCCTCGGATAGCTTTGGTATGCCGGGTTGGTTCCGCTTGGGCTATTGCGTAAGTTACGAGACGATTATCAATTCGCTACCCGCCTGGAAGCAGTTGGCGGACGAGTATCGTTAAAAGTAAAGCGCTCTACCTATAATGTTTTACGTGAAACGGGGTTTGGTGTTAAGCCGGACCCCGTTGTCATGGACGTTGTGTCGTTGGGATGGAGTGGTTTTACGACTATCGAAGGCTATGCGTACAATGAATATAAGCGACGGCCGTGCCAGATAAGGAGACCTGATGCCCTACCTGCTTTCTTGTGACATTCATACCCATACGATGTTCTCTGCGCATGCATATTCGACCATTGAGGAGAATGTGTACTGGGCGGCAGAGCGTGGCCTGCAGGTGCTCGGATCTGCCGACCATCTGAGCTCTATGGTTTCGCCTTGCCCCAATGACCTGCGTAGTTACCAGTTCTTTATCAATCAGGATATCTGGCCGCGCATTTGGAGCGGCGTACTGGTGCTGCGTGGTGCCGAGGCCGATATCGTTTCGCTGGACGGAAGCCTGTTTGGCGAGGACACTCCTGTCACGCTCGATATTGCCGGTGATCCGTTCAGTCGCCAGCATTCGCTGTTCGATTTGGTTACGCGCAATTTGGATTATTTGGTGGCAAGCGTGCATAATCCGCAGATTGCCGAAGGTGCGACGGTAGCTCAGACGACCGAGATGTATATCGATGCTCTGGAGCACCCCAAAGTGTTTATGCTGGGCCACACGGGTCGCTCGGGTGTTTCCTTTGATATCGATGAGGTGTTGTTGGCGGCAAAGGCCAAGCACAAGATTATCGAGATTAACAACCATAGTCTTGAGCATGGTACCGATGCCGAGCATTGGGGCGCTTGCCGCAAGATTGCCGAGCGCTGCGCCGAACTGGGCGTGGGGATTGGCGTCTCGACCGACGCGCACATTGGTATGGCAATTGGCAAGCTCGACCAGGCGCGCAAGATGCTCGATGAGATTCACTTCCCGCTGGATTTGATCGTGACGCGCGACCGCGAGACGCTGCTGCGCGAGATGGCGGCAGCCGGCGTGTGTGACCTGCGCAAGAGCATGTAACGGGCTCATATACCCAACGAGAGGGGGGCGGTCCAGACGGGCCGCCCCCTTTCTTGTCCCAAAAATCTACCGGGGTGGGTTAGCGGCGCTCGAGGACCGCGACGGTCTCGGTGTGGTCGGTATGGGGGAACATGTCGACGGGCGTGATCTTGAGCAGGCGATAACCTCCGTCGAGGAGTTGGTGCAGGTCACGCTCTTGGGTGACGGGATTGCAACTGATGTAGGTGATGCGGCGTGGCTTGAGCGCGCAAGCGGCTTCGAGGAACTCGGGTGTGGAGCCGGCGCGCGGCGGGTCGATGGAGAGAACGTCAACACGCTCGTTGTTGTCGGCGGCGTCCAGGATGTAATCGGTGGCGTCGTCGGCCATAAACCAAGCGCTGCGGGTAAGGCCGTTGAGCTCGGCATTGCGACGTGCGTCGGCAATGCCCGCCGGGTTACGCTCCACACCGAGCAGCATAATGCCGATGCCCTTGTCCTGGGCATCCTTTGCGGCGCAAAGGCCGATGGTGCCGCTGCCGCAGTAGGCATCCATAAGCACGTCGCCCTGGCGCAGGTCCATGCCGTCAATCGCGAGCTGATAGAGCAGCTCGGTCTGTTGCGGATTGGTCTGATAGAACGCGGTAGGGGAGATGTCGAATTCGCAACCGAGCAGCTGGTCGCGCATGCACTCGGCGCCATAGACGATACGAGTCTCCTCGCCCAAGATGGCGTTACCGGGACGGCCATTGATATTTTGGGCAACGGTGACGATATGCGGATCGAGCGCCGCGACGGCCTCAAAGAACTCCTGCGCATGTGGTAAGTCACGCTGGGCGGTCACGAGCGTAACCATGACCTGGTCGGTACGCCAGCCGCGGCGGACGACGGCATAGCGAAGCAAGCCCAGATGCTTGTCCTCGTTAAAGGCGGGAATGTGTAGGCGCTCGGCCTCATGCGCGATGCCGTTGAGAATCTGACGGGCGCCCGGCGCTTCGACAGGACACTCGGGTACGGCAACGATCTTGTGCGTGCCGCGCTCAAAGAAACCGCAACGGACAGCGCCCTCCTTACCGGGAGCAAAGGGAGTGGCAGCCTTATGACGAAAGCCACGCGGCGCAGGATATTTACCCGGGTCGCCCAGGGTAACACCCATACCGCGAATGGGATCAACGGCAATACCCTCGCGCTCGCAGAGCTCAGCAAACAGCTCTTCCATAGCAGCCTGCTTGGCCGCCAGCTGCTTCTTATAAGGACGATTGAGCGCCGTGCACCCACCACAAGATTTCATGATCGAACAGGGAGACTTGGGGTCCACAACCTTGCGCGCAGACGAAACCCGATCTTTATGCGAGCGCTTGGAGCGAGTCTGAGATGCCTTATCCTCGTTCCGACGAGAGCCGGGACGCTTGGCCTTAGCCTTGCCCTTGGCCGACTTACCCTTCGCGTCCTGAGACGACTTGGATTTCTGAGAAGATTTTTTCTCCTCTGACCCCTCAGCCGCCTCGATCAAAGCACGACGAGCCTTACGCTCCGCACGAGATTCTGCCATGAATTAACCCCACTAATTTACAAATTGAAATCTGAAAGCATTGTACCGTGCCAAGTTAGCAGACGATATGCAAGCGCCCATTTCATGTCAGTGATAAGTCCAACGATGTTTGCCCGGCGCGGGCGGGAAGCGGCGCGTAATTAAGTTTATCGCGAGTTCCGCACGCAAAGGAAAGCACTTAATGTGCTTTCCGTCTTGCGCAGGACTGTAGAGCAGGAAACTTAATTACGCGCCGCTTCCCGCCCACGCCGGGCAAACCCTCCCTTGTACTCTATCAAGGTAAAGTGTATGATTCTGAACGTTACATGACTCACTTTACCTAACTAAAGTGCCACCAAGGGGGAATACCATGAATACCGATATGTCTCGTCGTCAGTTTGTTGGTCTAGCCGGCTCGCTCGCCACGGTGCTTGGCCTTGGTCTTGTCGGTTGCGGCGGTGGTGCCGGCAAGGGCTCCGCTGCTGGATCTGCCGCGGCCAAGGATGTGAAGGGCGCTGCGGAGTCCAAGAAGCTCGTGGTGGGCTTTGATAAGTCCTATCCTCCGTACGGCTTTGTGGGCGACGACGGCGAGTACACTGGTTTTGACCTCGACCTTGCCAAGGCCGTTGCCGACAAGCAAGGCTGGGATGTCGATTACGAGGCCATCGACTGGGATGCCAAGGACACGCTGCTCAACTCGGGTGCCATCAACTGCATCTGGAACGGCTTTACCATGGAGGGTCGCGAGGACGACTACACGTTCTCCGAGCCGTACATGCTCAACGAGCAGGTGCTCGTGGTCAAGAAGGATGCGGACATCAAGAGCTGGGATGATCTTGCCGGCAAGACGGTGATCACCCAGACTGATTCCGCTGCGCAGGACGTGCTCGAGGGCGACCAGAAGGATTTGGCGGCGACGTTTGCCACGCTCGACACCATCGGCGAGTACAACACGGCCTTTATGCAGCTCGAGAGTGGCGCAGTCGATGCCGTGGCGTGCGACCTTTCGATTGCTCAGTATCAGCTTGCCGCCAAGCCCGATGCCTATACGCAGCTCGACAAGCCGCTGTCCAGCGAGCACTACGCCGTCGGCTTTAAGAAGGGCGACACCAAGTCCGCCGATGCCGTGACTGAGTCGCTCAAGGCGCTTTACGAGGACGGCACGGTCAAGGACCTGTGCGACAAGTATTCAAGCTATGGTCTATCTTTCGATAATTGGGTGCTCAAATAGCGGCTTTCCCAGGCACCCGATTTTGCCGTTCAAACCGTCGCTTGCGTACATTTAGTACGCGGCGCTCCTCTTTCACGGCAAACTCGGACGCCTGGAAAACCCGCTTTAGCATTGGGTTCGCCCTTCCGTTACTGTGAAAGAGAGCTTAGGTTGTCTATCCAAGTCATGATGCAGATGCTTGGCCAGGGATTCTTGGTCAGCTTGCAGTTGTTTGTGCTGACGCTGCTCGGGTCGATTCCGCTGGGAATCCCCGTGGCGTTCATGCGCATGAGCAAAATTGCGCCGCTTCGCTGGATTGCGCGCATCTATATTTCGGTGATGCGCGGCACGCCGCTTATGCTACAGATGTTTGCCATCTACTTTGCGCCGTACTACGTGTTCGGCATCTCGCTCACGCCCGATTCCAAATGGACGGCATGCGTCGTGGCATTCATCATCAACTACGCCGGCTACTTTGCCGAGATTTATCGCTCGGGCTTGCAGTCCATTCCGCGCGGTCAATACGAGGCAGCCGAGGTGCTGGGCTATTCGCGTATGCAGACGTTTCTGTATATCGTGATGCCGCAGGTCGCCAAGCGTATTCTGCCGGCGATGGGCAACGAGATCATCACACTGGTCAAGGACACGTCGCTGGCGTTTGCCATTGGCGTGGGTGAGATGTTCTCGACGGCCAAGGCGCTGGTTGCCTCGCAGGTGAGCATGGTGCCGTTTGCAATCGCGGCGCTGATTTACTGGGTCTTTAACTTTGTGGTCGAGATGCTGCTGGGCGCTGCCGAAAAACGACTTGACTACTACCACGACTAGTCTGTTCCGTCGTGCTTTTTAAACACATGGAGGTTCCCGTGTCCGGAACGGTAATGAATATATCGAGCGCGCGTAAGGCGTTTGGCGGCAATGAGGTGCTCAAAGATATTTCGCTCGAGGTCAAGCGTGGCGAGGTCGTGGCGATTATCGGGCCTTCGGGCGGCGGTAAGTCCACGCTGCTGCGCTGCGCCACGCTGCTCGAGACACTCGATGACGGCTCGCTTTCGTTTGGCGACCTTGCGGTTGCGACGGATGCGGGATCGGGCGCGGTCTATGCGAAGGGCGATGTGCCCAAGCAGGCGCGCTCGCGGTTTGGCCTGGTGTTCCAGAACTACAATCTGTTTCCGCACTATACCGTGATGAAAAACATCACCGACGCTCCGGTCCGCGTGCTCAAGCGCCCGCGCGAGCAGGCGGAGGCACGCGCGCGTGAGCTGATTGCGCAAATGGGGCTGACGGGCAACGAGAACAAAGTGCCGTGTGAGCTTTCGGGCGGTCAGCAACAGCGCGTGAGTATTGCCCGCGCCCTGGCGCTCGATCCGGAAATATTATTCTTTGACGAGCCGACCTCGGCGCTCGATCCCGAGCTGACGGCCGAGGTGCTGCGTGTCATTAAGGACCTGGCGGCGCAGAATATGACGATGGTAATTGTGACCCACGCGATGCAGTTTGCGCGCGATGTTGCCGACCGCGTGGTCTTTATGGACGGCGGCCGTATTGTCGAGGAGGGCCCTGCCGAGCAGGTCATCGACCATCCACGCGAGCAGCGTACCCGCGAGTTCTTGAGCCGTATCGAGGGGTAGGCTCAGCTATTTACTCAACTATTAAATTGAGGCGAAGTCGCCGCAGGTCTTACGGTTTGTGGCGGCTTTTTGTTTGCATCGACGGGGTTCAATAATCGCCTTGCACGCTTGCTCCATCCTCTCGCCGTCTGTATTCATACGCGTGCCGAAAGATGTGCATGAACAGGCGGATGCAAGGGTAGGGTGGTGGCATAGGACATTTGGAGGGTGAGTCGGCTCGGCTGCCGACCATGCTGCTCCTGGGACGGCACCGACCGCGAACCCTCCCCGTTGGCGTCGCGCATTGCGCGCGGCCCTGCAAGGAGGTCATCATGGGTGCTCCCAAGACCGGTAACGTAAGGAACGTGGTGCTCGTAGGCCAAGGCGGGGTGGGCAAGACTTCACTCGCCGAGGCCATGCTCCACCTTTCCGGCAAGACCGCTCGCCTGGGCGGCCACGACGGCACCAAGCCCACGCTCGACTATGACCCTGAAGAGGTCAAGCGTGCATTTTCCATCTCGACGACCATTGCGCCGATCGACTGGAAGGGCGCACGCATCAACGTGCTCGATGCCCCGTGCTATCCCGATTTTATCGGCGACGCCTTTGCCGCGATGAGCGTCTGCGAGACGGCTCTGTTTGTGGTCGACGCCGAGGCCGGCCCGCAGCCTACGACGGTTAAGCTCTGGTATGCCGCCGAGGACCTGCGTCTGGCGCGTGCGGTGTTTGTAAACCGCCTGTCGCGCTCCGAGGCCAGCTTTGCGACCACGATGGACCTGCTGCAGGAGCGCTTTGGTACGCGCCTGGGCGCCGTGACCCTTCCCTGGGGCGAGGGCGAGGACTTTGACGGCATTATCGACCTGGTGCGCATGAAGGCGCGCCACTGCAACGGCACCGAAGCCGTTGAGTCGGAGATTCCCGAGGAGTATCGTGCCCAGGCCGAACAGGCCCATGACCATCTGTGCGAGTTGGTGGCCGAGGCCGACGATGAGCTGATGATGAAGTACCTGGAAGGCGAGGAGACGCTGACGCAGGAGGAGCTTGAGGGCTTGCTGTCGAAGGCGATTGCCGAGCGCATCTTTGTGCCGGTCTTTGCGGGCGATTGCATTAAGGAGCAGGGCGTCAACTCGCTGATGGACGACATCGCGACGTACTTCCCGGCGCCGACCGACTACGGCGAGATGCCGCTTATCGACGGCGATTCGCTCAAGATTTCGAGCGACGATGACCGTCCGGTGGCGTTTGTGTTTAAGACCCTGGCCGATCCGCAGCAGGGTCGCATCAGCTTTATCAAGGTGCTGACGGGCACGCTTGAGCCGGGCCTTGAGCTGATCAACGCGCGTACCCGCAAGAGCGATCGTCTGGCCCACCTGTATGTGATGTGCGGCCGCGACATGACCGAGGTCGGTCACGCCTATGCCGGCGACATTATCGTGGCGCCCAAGTTGGCGGCCGAGACGGGTGACACGCTCTCCATTACCGGCAAGGTCGAGGCTGCGGCGTTTAAGTTCCCCAACTCGCAGTATCGCATCGCTATTGAGGCCGAGAATCGCGGGGACGAAGAGAAGCTCTACACGTTTATCGAGAAGGCCTGCAAGGCCGATCCGACTATGAGCATCGACCGCGACGAGGAGACTGGCCAGACCATTATTTCGGCGGTGGGCGAGGCGCAGGTTTCGGTCCTGCTCAATCGTCTTGAGGACCGCACCAAAGTCGTGGCCAAAAGCGTGCCGATCCGCATTCCGTATCGCGAGACCATTCGCCGTACGGCAAGTGCCCAGGGCCGCCATAAGAAGCAGACCGGCGGCGCCGGTCAGTACGGCGACTGCTGGCTGCGCGTGGAGCCGCTCATTGGGCCCGACGGCACGAGCGATGGCTATGAGTTTGTGGACGAGGTCGTGGGCGGCCGCATTTCGCGCTCGCTGATCCCCGCCGTGGACAAGGGTGTCCAGGAGACCATGAAGGACGGTATTATTGCCGGCTATCCGCTCACGGGCATTCGCGTGGCTGTGTACGACGGCTCGTATCACAGCGTCGACTCCAACGAGATGGCGTTTCGCGCGGCGGCCCGCATCGGTCTGCGCAAGGCGTGTGCCGATGCCGACCCGGTGGTGCTGGAGCCCATCGAGGAAATCACGGTGACCATTCCCGAGAGCTACGCCGGCGCCGTGATGGGCGACATCTCGGCATCGCGCGGTCGCGTGACGGGCATGGAGACCGATGAGCGCGGCGATACCGTGGTCATTGCCCAGGCCCCGTTGGCCGAGCTGACGGATTACTCGACGCGCCTGCGCTCTATTACGCGCGGCACGGGCGACTTTACCATGAAGCCCGCTGGCTACGAGCAGGTGCCCTATGACGTTCAGGCCAAGCTGGTCGAGCGCTATGAGGAGGGCCGCGCTAAGTAACGTGTGGCTTTGTCTGCGCCACGCATGTCGATGCAAGGGCCGCTCTGGGTGATCCGGAGCGGCCCTTTTTGATCCCTGGGGGATTGCAAATCGGTTCTTGTCGTGGCTCGGGGCTAATCCCCCGAGGTCTGGTTGCGGCCGGTGGCGTAGTCGATTTGCACATGCGGTTGCAGGTTGTAGCAGTACACGTGGAAGCACAACGTCTTGCCGTGATCCTCGACCGACTGCGCCTCGAGGCGGACACCGCGGCAGACGAGTTCCTCTTCGTTATACATGGGCGTGACGCGGTAGAGCACGTGGTTGCCCGTTTCGCGGATGTAGTCGAGAATCTGCTCCTCAAACGGTAGCATGCCCGTCTCGTTGAGATAGCGCGTGCCGGTGAGGAGATTCTTGCGGTTGGCGTTTTCGCCGCAGAGCGACCAGGCGATGAGGTGGCAGCGGTTGTAGAGGCTCTGGCCCGGAATAAAGTCGTAGCGCTGCTGATGCCATCCGGCGGGATGGATGCGCGAGATATCGCCGCGCTTGCCTTGACCGAGCGATTCGGGGCCCACGCAGGCGAGCGCTTTGCGAGTGCGGCCCAGGCTGTCGAGCTTGGAGAACTTCTTAAAGCAGCCCTCTTCGGTGGCGCGATCGTATTCATCGAGTGTGAATGACGGAGTGCCGAGCGGGTGCGTGCTGTCGGCGCGAAGGGCAACGTAGGGGTTGCCGGCATAGTCGGGAATGCTGCTGAGATAAACACCGCGGGCGCGGTTGAGGTCGGGGTTTTCGACCTCGTCGATGGGGGTGGCGGTGCTGTCCGCGGAAGCGCCGTCGCCTGTGTCGGTTGCGGCGGAATCGGAGCCATCGTCAGAGTCTTGGCTATTTTGAGAGTCCGAGGAACTCGCTGTTCCCGATTCGAGCCGGGCGACCAGGTCTGCCTCGTCGTCGGTGCGGCTGGGGCTCTCGTTTTGTTTTTCGGCCAGAGCCGCCGCCTGTTCGTCGCTTTGCGGCGACAGCAGCTTGGGCGCCCCGTCAAGCGATCCCGTAAACAGTGCAAACCCCAGCACCACGGCGGTGCCGATGGAAAGTACTTGCTTGTAGGCGGACTTGCGCGACATTGAGGCTCCTGGAGGGACGGTTGGGAATCTACCAGTCTAGCAGGAGCCGGCAGGGGCCGTTCTATCGAACAAATACTTAAGATTTGGGACAAACACTACTGATTAATTTGTCCCGCGGTCTAGATCGAGGTGGAGTCGAGCCAGTTGAGCTTGCACTCGAGAATGCGCTGCTCGCCGGGTTCGCTGCTGCCGTCAAGTAGGGCGAGCAGCATCTCGGCTGCTTCGCGACCTTCCTGGTCGACGGGCTCGATGATGGTGGAGACGGTCGGTGTGGTGAGATTAGTCCAGTCTTCGCAGTTGAGTCCCAAAAGGCCGATTTGCTGCGGAAGCAGATGGGCCATGGGCTGAAGTGCCTTGTAGACGCGGGGGAGCGCCCATTGGTTTTGGACAAAGATGAGTGTGCGCTTGGCGGGGTTGAACTTGTATTTAAAGTATTCGGTGAGCTCGTTGATTGACGGCTTGTTGTGATCGATGGGGATGGCTTTGTAGAGCTGCCCATTCGCGGCTAATGCCTCGGCATATCCCTGAAAACGTTCCATGCGGGTGCGCATTTCGGTCATATTGGCGGCAATGGAGAAAAAGTCCTCGTAGCCGGCATCGAGAAGCGCCTGCGTGGCGTTGTACACGCCGTCGTAGAGGTTGGTTTTGATCCAGCTGGTGCCTGGGCTGTAGATGGCCGCGTCAAAAAAGACGACGGGCTTGCCGGCGCGTCTAATGCGGTCGTGCACGGCCTTGAAATTTGCCGTGGGCTGGATGATAAAGCCATCGACGCCCAGCGAGAGCATCTTGTCGACGTACATGAGCTCGGTCTCGGGGTTAAAGTTGCTCGTGCAAACGACCGTCTGGTAGCCCGCGGGGAGCATGACCTGCTCCATGCCATTGAGAACGAGCCCCGCCCATTTGTTGGTGTTATCCAAAATGATGATGGCAATGACGTGGGTTTGCTTGCCGGTGAGCGTCTGCGCTTGGGCGTTGGGAACGTATCCGAGTTCCTTGATGACGCGCGCAATCTTTGTCTGCGTCTTTTCGCTAAGCTTTTCTCGTTTGTCGTTGAGGTAATACGAGACGCTTGCCGTCGAGGTTCCCGCCTCTCGAGCGACGTCTGCGATCGTAACGCGCTGTTTTGCCACAGCGACTCCTTCCGACAGATGAGCATTTTCCAACATGATGACTTTGAGTCTTGGCGAGGGATACGCTTCGGTGAGCGGCTTTTTCCTTTCATATGAGTATGCAACAAATGCGGTATACGGGTGGGGTCGAAATTTGTGACCGGCATGCGTATCTGCCGTCTACCGAGAAAATCAAATACTTCTTGACTTTTGAAATCGAGGGTAAAATCGCAGGATTCATTTTTGGTTAAACGCATAACTAAATCGCATAACTAATACCCTGACCTGCGCGTTTACCGAATTGAGCTGGTTTAATCAATGCCAGCACCCTATATTGGTCTTGTCGAAAAGACAGCAAGTCCAAACGGCAGGGGATGCTCCGGAGGCCTCCGCAAACGGTGTCTTGCGCACGCAACTCTATGAAAAGAGGGAAGCAATGAAGATCGTAGGCGTTGCCGCCTGTACCGTGGGTATCGCCCACACGTATATGGCCCAGAAGGCGATTCAGGATGAATGCGCCGCCCGTGGCATCGAGTGCAAGGTCGAGGCTCAGGGTGGCCTGGGTATCGAGAATGAGCTCACGCAGGAAGACGTGGACTCCGCCGACCTGGTCCTGGAGTCCGTCGACGTGGGTGTCGAGAACGAGGACCGTTTTGAGCAGAAGATGGCCGAGGGCAAGTTCCTGAAGGTCGGTACCTCGGATGTAATCGCCGATCCGGTCAAGATCATCGACCAGGCTGTTGAGATTATCAAGGCGACGGGTGGCGCCGTTGACGCGCCCAAGGCCGAGGCCAAGGCAGAGAAGAAGGCCGTCTCCGCTGCCCCGCAGGCCCCGACACCGGCGTCCAAGCAGTCTATCTTTGCCGATCCTGGCAAGACGCTGCTCAATGCATTCAATACCGGCGTTTCCTATTTTATCCCCATTGTCGTTATCGGTGGCGTGTTCCTCGCCTTCTCGTTGGCATCCGGTACCGCCGGCGCCAACGGCATGGAGGTTACGAATCCGCTGATGGTGAGCCTTAACACCATCGGCATGGCCGGCATCTCCATGATGATTCCGGTGCTTGCGGCTTACATCTCCTACTCGATGGCCGGCAAGCCCGCGCTCGCCCCCGGTTTTGTCCTGGGCTACCTGGTCAACAACGCAGTCGTCACCCCGAGCGGCAACAGTGTTTCGACCGGCTTCTTGGGCGCCATGATTATGGCTGTCATCTGCGGTTACTTTGTCCGCTGGATGAAGACCTGGAAGGTCAACAACACCATCCAGACCATCATGCCGATCTTGATCATCCCGATTCTGACCTCGCTCGTCCTGGGCATGGCCTACATCTACATCCTGGCCACGCCGCTTGGCTTTGTGATGGATTGGCTCACCAGCGTGCTCGGTAGCCTGCAGGGCGGCTCCGCCGTCGTCCTGGGCCTGGTCATTGGCGTTATGACCGCCTTCGATATGGGTGGCCCCATCAACAAGACCGCTTCGACCTTTACTATGGCCATCATGGCCTCCGGCATCTACGGCCCTAACGGTATGTTCCGCGTCGCCGTCGCCATTCCCCCGATCGCCTGTGGCCTCGCTGCGCTCATCGCCAAGAATAAGTTCGATGACGCCGATCGTCAGATGGGTATCTCCGCACTGTTCATGGGCTGCATCGGCATTACCGAGGGCGCTATCCCCTTCGCGGTCAAGGACCTTGGCCACACCCTGCCCGGCATCTGCATCGGCTCTGCCGTGGGTGCGGCGCTCGCCGCCTTCCAGGGTATCGACTGCTACGTCCCGCACGGTGGCTTTATCGTCGCCCTTGCCACCAACAACGTCGCGCTGTTCTGCCTGGACATCGTGATTGGCTCCGTGGTCGCCGCTGCAATCCTGATTGCCATGAAGCCCACGCTCGATAAGCAGGCCAAGTAAACCTTTAAGGACTCCGGTTGTGCGGAGGGATGGATTTGACTCCGCACAACCGCCCCTACACAACAAAATCCATCCGTACTGATAGGGCCCGCATCTGGGTCCCAGGGAACTTTTGTCAAAAATCCTCTGGAGAAGGAGAACAAAATGTCCAACCTCACCATCCGCCAGGCCGTTCAGGGCATGCTCAAGCTGCAGGATAGCGGCGATCACGCAACCATGGTCGGCATTGGCCCCATGAGCCCCAACCTGATTCAGGCCGTGTTCGAGCTTGCCAAGGACGAGGATTTCCCGCCCATGTTTATCGCTAGCCGCAACCAGGTCGATATGGACGAGATGGGCGCCGGCTACGTCAACGGTTGGGACCAGACGCGCTTTGCTGCCGACATCAAGAAGGTTGCCGACGAGGTGGGTTACACCGGTCCGTACTACCTGTGCCGCGATCACGGCGGTCCGTGGCAGCGCGACGAGGAGCGTAACGCCCACCTGCCCGAGGACGAGGCCATGGAGCTCGCCCGCAAGTCCTTTGTCGCCGACATGGAGGCGGGCTTTGACCTGCTGATGGTCGACCCCACCAAGGACCCCTATCAGATCGGCAAGGTTATTCCGCTCGACGTGGTGCTTCGCCGTACGATCGATCTTATCGACTACCTTGAGCAGTACCGTCGCGAGCATAACCTTCCCGAGGTCGCCTATGAGGTCGGTACCGAGGAGACCAATGGCGGCTTGACCTCTACCGATAAGTACGAGGAGTTCATTTCTCAGCTGCAGCCCGAGCTCGAGAAGCGCGGCTGCCCCATGCCCACCTTTATCGTCGGCCAGACCGGTACGCTCACCCGTTGGACCGAGCAGGTCGGCCATTACAACTTTAAGAATGCCCGCGAGCTCGCCGACATGGCCAAGCGCTACGGCGTGGGCCTGAAGGAGCACAACGCCGACTACCTGGATGACGCGACGCTGCTCGAGCACATCCCGGCTCACGTGACGGCCTCCAATGTTGCCCCTCAGTACGGCACCGAGGAGACCCGCGCTTACCTCAAGCTCTGCGCTACCGAACAGATTCTGGTCGACAACGGCCTGTGCGACGATCCCTCCGACCTGTATCACACGCTGCTGGTCAAGGCTATCAAGACCGAGCGTTGGCGCAAGTGGATGACCGGCGACGACGTCAACCTGCAGGTTGACGACATCCTGGCCGACGACGAGCTCAGCCTGAAGATTCTGGATGTCTCCGGCCACTACGCGTTCAACGATCCCGAGGTCAAGGAGCAGGTCGAGAAGCTCTACCGCAACCTCGCTGCCCAGGACATCGACGGCAAGCGCTTTGTGATCGAGCACATCAAGCGCCCGATCAAGCAGTACGTCGTCGGCCTTAACCTCAAGGGCGTCACGAGCCGCATCGAGAAGGCTCTCGAGGACTAAGTAGTTTTTCCTACACGACGCCGGGCCTGGGGCATGTCCCAGCTGCAGGCCCGGCACATAGGACAAAGGGGCATCCCCTTTGTCCTTTCTTTTGAGTTTTGGATTCCTTAGAAGGAGTTTGCACCATGAAGTTCTTTATCGATACCGCCAACCTTGACGAGATCGCCGAGGCCAAGAGCTGGGGCTGCCTTGCCGGCGTAACCACCAACCCGTCCCTGTACGCCAAGACCGGCGGCAAGCTTGCAGACTTTGAACCCCACATGCTCAAGATCGCCGAGCTTTGCGAGGGCCTGCCCGTGTCCGCCGAGTCCACCGCGACCACTGCCGAGGGCATGATCGAGGAGGGCAAGCGCCTTGCCGCCCTGGCTCCCAACATCGTGGTTAAGCTTCCCGTGTGCGAGGCCGGCCTCGCCGCCTGCCGCGCGCTGGCCGATGCAGGCGTGCGCGTCAACATGACGCTTGTCTTCTCGCCGACGCAGGCCCTCATGGCCGCCAATGCCGGTGCCCGCTACATCAGCCCGTTTGTGGGACGCTTCGACGACATCGCCGAGGACGGTATCTCGCAGCTCGACAACGTTGTGACCTGCATCAAGAACTATGACTGGACTGGCAAGAACGTCGACGACACCGTCGAGATCATCACCGCATCTGTCCGCACGCCCAATCACGTGACTCAGGCGGCGCTGCTCGGTGCCGACATCGCGACCGTGCCCATGGCCGCTCTCAAGAAGTGCCTGCATCACCCGCTGACCGACCAGGGCCTTGCCTCGTTCGAGGCTGACTGGAAAAAGGTCGTCGAGGCACAGTAACGATGGTTCTGCCGGCCCAGCATTTGTTATGCCGGGTCGGCGTGCTCAAGAGAGGAAACTCCATGACCGATCAGGAACTGGCCAAGATTGCCAATGAGGTTCGCCGCGGTATTGTCACGGGCGTCCACGCCGCCAAGTCGGGGCATCCGGGCGGATCGCTTGGCGCCGCCGACATTATGACCTACCTCTACTTTGAGGAAATGGATGTCGACCCGGCGAATCCGAGCCGCGCCGAGCGCGATCGCTTTGTGCTCTCCAAGGGACATTGCGCTCCGGCACTCTATGCCGTGCTCGCCGAACGCGGATTCTTTCCCAAGGAGGAGCTCGAGACGCTCCGCCATATTGGCAGCCGCCTGCAGGGCCATCCCAATATGAATGACACGCCGGGCGTCGACATGTCTACCGGATCGCTCGGTCAGGGTATCTCCGCCGCGGTTGGAATGGCGCTCGCCGCAAAGCACTGGGGTGACAGCTACCGCGTCTACACGCTGTTGGGCGACGGCGAGTGCGAGGAGGGCCAGGTGTGGGAGGCGGCCATGTTCGCCGGCAACCACGACCTGGATAACCTCGTCGCTATCGTCGATCATAATGGCCTGCAAATTGACGGCAGTATCGACGAAGTTAACTCGGCTATGCCACTTGCCGACAAGTTCCGCGCTTTTAAGTGGCATGTGATCGAGCTCGCCGACGGTAACGACATGGCGCAGATTGCCGCCGCCTTTGCCGAGGCTCGCAAAGTGAGCGCCTCGCCTGTGGCCATTATCGCCGAGACGGTGAAGGGCAAGGGCGTCTCCTTTATGGAAAACCAGGTGGGCTGGCACGGCAAGGCACCCAACGATGAACAGTTTGAGCAGGCCATGGCCGAGCTCGCAGCAGCAGGGGAGGAGCTCTAATGGCAGACGTCAAGAAGGTCGCCACGCGCGTTAGCTACGGCGAGGCACTTGTCGAGCTGGGCAATGAGCGCGATGACTTTGTAGTGCTCGATGCCGACCTGGCCGCCGCCACACAGACCGGTAAGTTTAAGGCCGCTCACCCTGAGCGCTTCTACGACGCCGGCATTGCCGAGAGCAACTTGATGGGGCTTGCCGCCGGCATTGCGACCACGGGTCGCGTCGCCTTTGCGAGCACCTTTGCCATGTTCGCCGCCGGTCGTGCGTATGAGCAAGTGCGTAACTCCATCGGCTATCCGCACCTCAACGTCAAAATTGGCGCTACGCATGCGGGCATCTCGGTCGGTGAAGACGGCGCAACGCATCAGTGCTGCGAGGACATCGCGCTCATGCGCACGATCCCGGGTATGACGGTGATCGTTCCCGCCGATGACATCGAGGCTCGCGCTTGCGTGCGCGCCGCCTATGAGTTTGAGGGACCGGTCTACATGCGCTTCGGCCGCCTGGCAACACCGGTCATCAACGACCGCGAGGACTATGAGTTCAAGATTGGTCGCGGCGTGGTCGTGCGCGAGGGGTCCGATGTGACCATCGTCGCTTGTGGCCTCATGGTCGCCGAGGCGCTTGAGGCTGCCGAGGCGCTCGCTGCCGATGGTATCGACGCCGAGGTCATCAACATGCACACGATCAAGCCGCTTGATGAGCGCCTGGTGGTTGCCAGCGCCAAGAAGACTGGTCGCGTGGTCACCGCCGAGGAGCATTCGATTATCGGCGGTCTTGGCGAGGCCGTGGCCTCGGTGCTCGCGGAACAGCATCCGGTGCCGATGCGACGCGTCGGCGTGCGCGATGTATATGGCGAGTCCGGCCCTGCGGTCGATTTGCTGCACAAGTACGGTTTGGACGCCGACGGCATCGAAGCCGCGGTCAGGTCCGTGTTGTAAGGAAGGTTTTCCATGGGGTTTGTATCTGCCAACCAAGTGACGATTGGCTACGCCGCCGCCTCGCGCGAGGACGCGCTGCATTATCTGTCCGAGCAGGCTGTTGAGCTTGGTTTTGCCGATGACGCATCTGCTGTAGAGGCGGCTTTTATTGCTCGCGAAAACGAGGCCGAGACTGGCCTCGTCGCCGGTTTTGCCGTTCCGCATGCCAAGAGCGATGCGATCCATACGCCGGGCGTGGCCGTGCTCAAGCTGTCCGAGCCTGTTGAGTGGCCGAGCTTTGATGGCGTGCCCGTCGATGTGGCGCTCGCGCTGTACGTGCCCGCCGGCGAAGCGGGAACCACGCACCTGCGTCTGCTCTCCAAGGCTGCCGTGATGCTGATGGATGCCGGCTTCCGTGACAAGGTGCGCACGGGCGCCGATCCCGCCGAGATCGCGGAGCTTATTAACGCCGGGCTCGAGGGCTAGGTGCAACCAGCCCGCTCAATCTATTGGTCCTTCTCCAAGGAGCAGGGCCGCAACGCATACGACGTTGCGGCCCTGTCTGCGTTTCCCCAGATAAAACTTGCCAAAATAAACCTGTCCCTTTTCAGCAGGTTGGCGCGATATGATATATACGTTATATACAAGTTGCAAAGTGGGGGTAGGGTTGCGGTAACGCAAGCCGGCGAAGGGGGCCGATATGATCAAGGCTGTTATTTTTGACATGGATGGAACGTTGATCGATACCGAGCGCTTGGACATGAAGGCGTGGAAGGTGGGTGCTGCCGAGCTGGGTATCGCGATTGATGACGCGCTGATGCATCAGTTTATCGGCCGTTCGAATGCCGATGTTAAGGGCATCCTTGAGGCACATTACGGCAAGGGCGAAACTGCCGATGCAATTTATGCCCGCAACATTGAGCTTCACACCGAGATGGCCAAGACCGACCTGGAGCTTAAGGCCGGCGCCGCCGAGTGCCTAGACGAGCTGCTGGCCGCGGGCTATCACGTGGGCCTTGCGACGTCATCGCGCCGCATTGCGGCCGAGCGCAACCTTAAAACGGTTGGCCTCTTTGACAAGTTTGAAACGGTGACCTTCGGCGAGGACGTCGCATATGGCAAGCCCGACCCCGCAATTTACCTGCTCGCTTGCGAGCGCGCGGGCTTTGCTCCCGAAGAGTGCGCCGTGGTCGAGGATTCTCGCAACGGCTGCGTCTCGGGCATCACGGCCGGCTGCCACGTCTTTGCCGTTCCCG
>UQNB01000024.1 GCA_900542235.1 uncultured Collinsella sp. | reverse complement strand
CAGTTTCGCAGCGAAGCGAGAATGTTTGAGCACGGGATGATATATAGGGGCCTCCAAGGGGCGAGCGAACATTACGATGCTCCGTTCAACAAAGTAAAGAGCTAGGCGACGCCGCTAGAACCGAAACCGCCGGCTCCTCGATCAGTTTCGTCTAGTTCTTCTACTTCTACGAGATTGACCGTGGGGACTTCTTGGATGACGAGTTGGGCGATGCGGTCGCCTTTGTTGATCTGGATATTGTTGGTGGGATCTAGGTTGATGAGGATGACCTTAAGCTCGCCTCGATAGTGGGCGTCGATGAGACCAGGTGTGTTGACTATAGACAGGCCCTGCTTAATGGCTAGGCCGCTGCGGGGCTGGACAAAGCCGGCGTAGCCATCGGGCAGCGCAATGGCCAAGCCAGTGGAGACCAAGCGGCGCTCAAAGGGCTTGAGGGTGCAGTCTTCGTTGGCACGGAGGTCAAGGCCGGCATCCGTGGGATGTGCGTATTTGGGAAGCTCGACCGTGGGATCGAGACGCTTAATGTTAACGGTAATGTTGGACATGAAATCACCTTAGCTTGTCGAGCTCTTGCAAAAACTCGTCGACGTCTTTGAAATCGCGATAGACCGAGGCAAAACGAATGTAGGCCACCTTGTCGATCTTGGCCAGGCGCTTAAGCACCATATCGCCCAGTTCGTGGGACGTAACAGCCGTCAGCGTACGGGAACGCAGTTCCACCTCGATATCATCGATGATCTCGTTGAGCTTTTTCGTATCGATATCGCGCTTAATCGTGGCGCGCATCAGACCAACCAGCAGCTTGTTGCGATCGAACCGCTGCTTTGACCCGTCGGATTTGATAACCTCGATGGGATCTTCGCAGCGCTCGAACGTTGTAAAACGATAATTGCACGAACAGCATTCGCGACGACGCTTGATAGTGTTGTTCGACTCCTGCATACGGGAATCGACAACGCGGGTATGTGCCTTGCCGCATTTGGGACAGCGCATGGTACCTCCTCCTAAACGATAACAAGGGTACCATGCGACCGAGCCGAAATCTTACGAACGAGTCGGAACTTTCAGAACTGCACCAGCATCAAGAGAGCCGCGATCGAGGTGATTGACGCTACGAATCATGTCGGAAGTCTCCTGTGTGGAAAGGCCATCGATGGGATGCTCCTGGGCAAGCGACCACAGGGAATCGCCGGGCTGCACGCGAACCGTCTCGTAGGTAACGTTGGCTACGGAATCGGCATATGCTGCGTGGCGAGCAGAAAAAACTGACGTGGCGAGCACAAAGAACAGGGTGAACGCTACAGCAACAGCAACAATCGTCGAGGCCTTCAGGGCAACAGGAGCCAAAGCAGCGGCCGCACGCTGGGTGCGAACGGGCTTAGTGGCCACGGCCTGAAAATGAGAGCGTCCGCCCTTCACGACCGTAAAGGCAGGCGAGGCGGGCGTCTCGAGCTTAAGGGCGAGGTTTCCCTGGACCATATCCGCTGCGTTCATTCTGTTCTCCTCTCGTTTGTTTTGACGAGAACTGTTTTATCAAGCCGCGGGGACAAAAAAGTCTAGCGCGGGAACGAGTGTTCGGTTATTATTATCTTCGAACAGTTGTTCCTGTCAAGCAAAAATAGAACATTTGTTTGGTATGAGTAGAGAGGAATCCCTGATGGCTCGCAAAATTACCAAGCGTCAGCAGCAAATTTACGACTTCATCAAGGAATATCAGCAGGAGAAGGGCTATCCGCCCAGTGTGCGCGAGATGGCTTCGGCTGTGGGCCTTTCCTCCCCTAGTACCGTACATGCACATCTCTCCGCACTCGAAGCACGCGGCCTGCTCAAGCGTGACGCCACCAAGCCTCGCGCCCTCGAGCTCTTTGACGAAGACGGGTCTTCCGTCTCCATCTCAAAGTCCGATGAGCCTACGGCACCCCGCGGCACCGTATCGCTGCCTCTCGTAGGCCGCGTCGCCGCAGGGATTCCCATCCTTGCCGAGCAGAATATCGAGGACACCTTTACCATCCCGACCGAAATCGCAACGGACCAGGGGTCCTTTATCCTCGAGGTCCACGGCAATTCGATGATTAACGTCGGCATCTATAACGGCGACTACATCATCGTTCGCGAGCAGAAGAGCGCCATGAATGGCGAGATTATCGTTGCCATGATCGAAGGCTCCGCAACAGTCAAAACGTTCTACAAGGAGCAGGGGCGCGTTCGCCTGCAGCCTGAAAACGACACCATGGAGCCCATCTACGCGACAAATCCCACGATTCTGGGCAAGGTCGTCGGTTTGATGCGCCGGTTTTCGTAATGCAAAAACGCATCACCGTCTTTGATACCATTCGCGGGTTTACCATGCTATCGATGGCGGGATTTCATGCCTGCTACGACCTTGCCTACCTATATGGTTGGGAGATGCCCTGGTTTACCCAGACCATCTTCCAGGACATCTGGCGTGCCAGCATCAGTTGGGTATTTTTATTTATTGCCGGCTGGATGTGCACCCTCTCGCGCAACAACATCAAGCGTGCCGCCAAATATGCCGCTGCCGCTTTGGTCGTATGGATTGCAACGACGTTCGTCTCGGTTGATGACTCGGTGAACTTCGGCATCATTTTCTGCATGGCGACGTGCACTGCCATTGTCGCGCTCGCGCGCCCGGTTCTCGATAGAGTGCCGGCAGTATGGGGTATAACGTTTTGCCTCATACTCTTTGCCTGTACCTGGAGCATTCCTAAAGCGGTCTACCCTATCCCCTATCTAGCTTGGCTGGGGTTCCCAGGTCCAGACTTTGTCTCCGGTGATTACTATCCGCTCATCCCATTCTATTTTATGTACCTCGCAGGCTTCTTTGCCGCTCGAACGGCACAGGAATCAAACTGCGAGGCACCAGTATGGGCCTATGAGAATCCCATCCCCGTGCTCGCAAGCCTCGGACGCCATGCACTACCGTTCTATCTGCTTCATCAGCCCGTTATATTGGGCGTACTGGAGCTGATTTATTCCGTTCGGTAACGCTCAAGACGTGGTGCGATACGGGCCGGCAGCTTTGCCACAATACGAACGCCGCCCTCAAGATATTCCTCGTGCAGAAGGGTTCCCTGTTCGTGCACGAGCGTGATTAAAGCGCCCTCTCGATACGGGATATCGGCCGAGAGCAACACGTCCGTGGCGGCCGCTTCACGAGCGATGCGGTCGACTAAGTCATCAAGACCCTCACCCGTCTGAGCCGAGAACAGCACCGCCTCGGGATAGCGTCGGCGGAAGCTCAAGCGGTCGACGCTATCGAGCAGATCAATTTTATTGAACACAGTAAGCGTCAGGCGCTCACCGGCACCAATCTCGTCAAGGACACGATCAACCGCCTCGAGCTGACGCTCGTAATCCTCATCGGAAGCGTCTACAACTTTAAGAATCAAATCGGCGCCGAGCACCTCGGAAAGCGTGGATTTAAACGCGTCGACCAGGCCATGGGGCAGCTTTTGAATAAAGCCGACGGTATCGGTGATCGTCATGCCACGGCCACCGGGCAAACGGTACGAGCGCGTTGTAGGATCGAGCGTGGCAAACAGCTTATCCTGCGAAAGTACCGTGGATCCCGTCAAACGATTAAGCAACGTCGACTTGCCGGCATTGGTGTAGCCAGCCAACGCAACGCGAAACGCTGGCGATTCAATACGGCTTTTCGATTGCACATCGCGACGTTGCTCAACCTGTTTCAGTTCGCGTCGAAGCGCAGCGATCTTATTGCGAATCAGACGACGGTCGACCTCGAGCTGGCTTTCGCCCTGGCCAAAGCGCGAGCCAATACCGCCACGCGTCTGTTCCTTGGCAAGGTGGCTCCACATACCTCGCAAACGAGGCAGCAGGTACTGCAACTGTGCCAGCTGCACCTGCAAGCGGCCCTCACGCGTCTGGGCATGCAGACCAAAGATATCCAAAATCAACGCCGTACGGTCAATAATCTTGACCGGTTCGCCCACGGCTTTCTCAAGATAGGACTGCTGTGAAGGAGTCAGGTCGTCGTCAAAGATAACAACGTCCGCATCCATGCGATGCACCAAACCGCACAGCTCCTCGACCTTGCCAGAGCCGATAAACGATTTGGGATAGGGTTTGACCAGGCGCTGCGACAAGCGTGCCACGCATTGGGCCCCAGCAGTGTGCGCAAGACGCTCGAGCTCGTCGAGCGAACGGTCGAGCGGCCAGGCGTTATCGCGCCACTCAACACCAACCAAGATGGCGCGCTCGGGTTCAGGCGCCGTGGGGACCAAAGGGAAACGAGCCATTAGGCAGCCTCGATGCGATGGTAAATATCATTAACGACCTCATCGATCGTAAACTCATCCATATCGAACCACACGATGCGATCGTCACGTTTAAACCAGGAAAGCTGGCGCTTGGCATAGCGACGTGAACGCATCTTGATAAGCTCACGGGCCTCATCCATGGTAATAACGCCTCGCAAGGCATCAATAATCTCTTTGTAACCGATTGCCTGCATCGACGTGAGTGCATCACCCAGGCCCTGATCCATAAGGCCACGGACCTCATCAACCAGCCCCTGCTCAAACATAAGGTCGACACGCAGGTTAATGCGCTCATAGAGCACTTCACGACTACGCGTCAGACCAAACCACAAGGCATGATAACGCTCACGCGGAACACTGAATTTCGACTTCTGCTGGGCATATGACACGCCATCATCGTGCATCTCGAGCGCACGAATCACACGACGCACGTTATGGGGATGAATCACGGCAGCTGATTCGGGGTCGCGCTCGGCAAGCAGGGCATGCAATGCTTCCTCGCCAATGCGCTCGGCAAGCTCCTGATAGCCCACGCGGCGTTCGTCCTCGAGTTCTCCCGAAGGAAAATCCATTTCATCGAGAGCGGCCTTGAGATACAAGCCCGTACCGCCGCAAAAGACCGGAAGACGCTGCTCGCCAAGCAAACGCTCGACATGTGCTCGGGCGTCCGACTGGTAGAGCGCAGCAGAATACGCGACGCCGGGATCCACGATATCGATAAGGCGCAGAGGTGCCGAGCACTCCTCAGGCATCATTTTGGCCGTACCGATGTCCATGCCGCGATAGATTTGCATCGCGTCACACGACAACACTTCGGACGAAAGACGAGCGGCCAGGCGGTCGGCAACATCGCTTTTGCCGACCGCCGTCGGACCGACAATCGCTACGGCAGAAAGGCTTGCACCGGGGGAAATCATTAGCGAGGCTCGCCCACGACGGAACCAGACAGATACCACGTCTTGGCGACATCAATATCAACATCGACGATCTTGCCGATAAGCTGATCGATGCTATAGCCAGCAGGAATCGGCGCATGCACCGTCTGGTTCTTAGGGCTCTTGCCCAGAAGGACAGCGTCGTTCTTCTTGCTCGTACCCTCAATAAGTGCAGGCACCACGGTGTGAAGTTCGCCCTGGTTATACTCGTGTGCCGTCGTCTCGATAACCTTGACCAGACGGTTAAAGCGCTCAAGGATAACCTCATGCGGGGTGGGATCATAAATCTCAGCTGCCGGGGTACCGGCGCGCTTGGAGTAAATAAACGTGTAGGCTTGGGCATAGCGCACAGTCTCGGCAAGCGACAGCGTCTGCTCAAAGTCTTCCTCGGTCTCGCCCGGGAAACCCACGATGATATCGGTCGAAAGCGCAATATCGGGCATACGGTTACGAATACGATCGACCAGGCCCAAATAATCCTCGCGCGTATAACGACGATTCATCTCTTTAAGAATGCGCGTGGAACCCGACTGAACGGCCAGGTGAAGCTGCGGCATGACGGCAGGCGTCTCGGCCATAGCATCAATGGTCTCGGGCAGCAGATCCTTAGGATGAGAAGAGGTAAAGAAGATACGCTCTACGCCCGTATCGCCCACGGCGCGCAGCAGATCGGCAAAACGCGGCTTACCAAAGAGATCGCGACCGTAGGAGTTAACGTTTTGGCCCAGCAGCGTAATCTCGCGCACGCCCTGACGCACAAGCCCGGTAACCTCGTCGACAATCTCCTCGAAGGGACGACTCTTCTCACGACCACGGACGTACGGCACGATGCAGTACGTGCAGAAGTTGTTGCAGCCCGTCATGATAGGCACCCAGGCGTGATACTGCGTCTCGCGATGCCACGGCATACTCATGGCGTCGGTATCCTCATGCTCATTCGTACGGATATGGCGCTTGCCATCCAAAAACGCCTCGGCGACAAGCTCGGCCACGTGAGCAATGGAATGGGTGCCAAAAATGACGTTGACGTTATCGACGTTGGTGAGCAAGCCCTCGCCATCGCGCTGGGCGATGCAGCCGCCCACGGCGACCACACGCTTACCCGAAGGCGAAGGAGGCAGGCTCTTGCAGGAATTGCACTGACCATAGAGGCGAGTATCGGCAGCCTCGCGCACACAGCACGTCATGAACACGACAATATCGGCATGCTCGGGATCGAGCGCCATAAGACAGCCATACGAATCGAGCAAGCCACTCACGCGCTCGGAGTCGTGCTGATTCATCTGGCAGCCGAATGTGCGGATAAAGTAGGTTTTACCGGCAAGAATATCGCGTACGGAACGCTGGTCCATGAGCTTACATCCTAACGATGGTGTCGACGGGGCGCATAGGTGCTACAAGCGTGCAGATGGCTCGTTTACGCAACAGGCTTAACGTCGTCCATGACGACGTTATCCATAGCAGCCCGATTAATCTGGTGAACGTAGATAGAGAGACGAATTGCCGTGCGCGACTCCCCGTTAATGAGGATGTCGGAGAACACCGGCGCGCAGGAGACATCAAAGCCGGTCGGAATCAGAAAGCCGCGCGCAATGGCAACGGCCTTGATGGCCTGGTTGACGGCACCGGCGCCGACGCACTGAATGTTGACGGGGACGCCATCTTTGACCATGCCGGCAATGGCGCCGGCAACGGACGCGGGCGATGATTTGCTTGATACCTTCAGGCAATCCATGAAGAAACTCCTGCGTTTAAAAGTACGTTTTAACTGCAATAACTGTATCGTACCGAGCGGACTCGGTAAAGATTTTATTCCTCTTTGGCAAGATCGAACGTCACCGTGATGCGATCACGCGAAACGCGAATCTTAGGGTCGCCGCACAGATTGAGGTAATACCGGGCAGCGAGGTCATTAAAGTCACGCTCGACCGCACGCGAAAACTGCGCCATATCATCCTTGGCGATGCGAAGACCTCGACGGTCCTTGGCAAGATCGACGGGAGCCGGCGCTTGCGAGGTGGAATCACGCTCGCGCAGCAGGCGCGCGGTAACGCCGCGAACGGGCTTAATCTGTCCCGACAGAATACGGTGGGCAGTGCGCTCGGACATCTCGAGACCCAACCCGGAGCAGATCCGGATAAAGTCCTCGGCATCCGAGGCAAGGCCCAAACGATCGACAACCGGAAGCTCGCACTCGTCATCGATAAAGAGCAGACGCGACGTATCGAGACGACTCGAAGCCTGAGCGTACAGGGTCGCAGCGATCTCGGACGGAGAGCCCAGATACACATCGCAGCAACGCAGCTCCTCAAGGGCAAACTCACAGGCCGCGCGAATGATGTTGTGGGGGCCGCGAGCACATACATAGCGGCCGTCTTCGTCTTTAACCGCCTGAGGCCAGCTCGACTGGTCGGCGCGCTCACCCAAGCGATCGGTAGCAACGCACACCTTAAACGCGGAGCCCAAATCGACGCCCGATGTAACAACGCGTGCCTCATCCGTGTTCTGCTTGATAGAGAACAACGCCATACCACGACCGTGAACACCCCAACGGTCCATTTTCATGCTCTCGAGCTTGGAGGTGACACGGGCATCGAAGATACGCTCCTGCATATCCTGCGGCACACCCGAACCGTTATCCAGGAAGAGGAGGGTGCGAACACCCTCCTCCTTGGTCGTGGAAAGATAGACCTTATCGGCTCCGGCATCACGAGCATTACGCAGCATCTCGATGACAATGTCCTCTACATGCTGAATGTCATGCTTCGCTTGACGGCGCTCGGCCTCCGAAACGCGGAGGCGGACATACCCCTCGCCAAGGTTTTCCTCGACGCGAAGGTTGCCCTCCCCCGACATCGACGCGATAAATGAGATGAGCTCGTTCGCGTCGTTCATGTTATTTAGCGATATCGACGGCACGGCTCTCGCGAATCACGACAACGCGCACCTGACCGGGATATTCCATCTCTTCCTCGATCTGGTGGGCGATATCGTGCGCAAGCACCGTGGACTGGGCATCGGAGATCTTATCCGGCTGGACCATGACATGGACTTCGCGACCGGCCTGCATGGCATAGGTACGCTCGACGCCGTCGTGAGAGTTGGCGATCTCCTCGAGCTTCTCAAGGCGCTTGATGTAGTTCTCGGCCGACTCGCGGCGGGCACCGGGGCGAGAAGCGGAGACGGCATCGGCAGCCTGGACCAGAACGTCGAGCACCGTGTTGGGATCGACGTCGGCATGATGGGCCTCGATCGCGTGGACAATAACGGGCTTCTCGCCATAACGGCGGGCAAGCTCAGCACCAATCACAGCATGCGGACCCTCAACGTCATGGTCGATGGCCTTGCCCAGGTCGTGCAGAAGACCGGCGCGCTTGGCAGTCACAACATCCAGGCCAAGTTCGGAGGCCATAACGCCACACAGGTCGGAGACCTCAAGCGAGTGCTGCAGCACGTTCTGGCCAAACGAGGTGCGGTAGCGAAGAGCACCCAGGGTCTTGACGATCTCGGGGTGCAGATCGTGGATACCGGTATCGAAGGCGGCCTGCTCGCCAGCCTCGCGCACACGCTGCTGAACCAAGTCGGCGGCCTTGTGATACATCTCCTCGATGCGGGCGGGGTGAATGCGGCCGTCTGCAATGAGGTTCTCGAGCGCCACGCGGGCAGTCTCACGACGGACCGGATCGAAGCTCGAAAGCACGACGGTCTCGGGGGTGTCGTCAATCACGAGGTTGACACCGGACACCTGCTCAAAGGTGCGGATGTTGCGACCCTCGCGACCGATGATACGACCCTTGAGGTCATCGGAGGGAATATGAACGGAAGTAACGGTGACCTCGGCGGTATGGTCGGCGGCGCAACGCTGAATCGCCAGGGAAAGAATCTCCTGAGCGGTCTTGTGGCACTCGGCGCGGACCTGCTGCTCGGACTCACGTATGATGGTAGCCGCCTCGTGGGTAACCTCGCCGCGGACCTTGTCGAGCAGCTCCTTGTGAGCGTCCTCGCGCGTAAGGTCGGCAATACGCTCAAGCTCGGAAGTCTGCTTGGCGCAGAGCTCCTCAAGCTCGCGAGAGCGCTTCTCGACCTGACCGGCCTGGCTGGACAGCTGATGCTCGCGCTTATCGAGCGCATCGTTGCGACGATCGAGCGATTCCTCGCGCTGCATCACGCGATTTTCGAGCGTGCGAATCTCGCTCTTACGCTGCTTGTCCTCGGCCTCGGCGGCCTGCTTGTTCTTGATGATCTCTTCCTTAGCCTCGAGCAGAGCCTCTTTTTTGAGGGTCTCGGCCTGACGCTTAGCATCACCGATCAGGGACTCTGCCTGCGCGTGTGCCGACTGAATCTTTTCGTCGGCCTCGTGAAGACTACCCTGCTTGGCGGTGCGCATGTAGGCAATGGCGGCGATGGCACCCAAAACGAGGCCAACGAGCGCTGCAATGATAGGCATGCTCACTCCTTTTTATGGATTCGTTACACAGCAAAGCGAACCGTCCTTACGAACGGCTCGCGACATTTGAGTAATATGGGCGCAGCTTATGCGGGTCGGATACAGATAAACATATAAACAAACTCATCACAGATGAGCACATATCACAAAGCAAATGACAGTGATTATCCTACGTTGAACCGCAACAACTGTCAAATAAACGCACCCGGCACGGCGCCAATCAAGCGGTGAACGGCAGGGGCGTAACAGGTGCACGCTTACACGGCGCACTCCTCGCTTAAGGCATCGAGGCGTGCCTTAACGGCATCAGAGGCGATGTGATACGAAAAACCTTTACCCATCAAAAACCTGACGAGCTTTTCGAATGCGCGCGCCTCGGGAACGCGACGTTTAGCGAGCAAGGCTGAAGCGCGGGCCAAGTCATCATCCACGGCAAAATATGCCTCGGGATACCCGGGGATATCGTCAAGCACAACATGACGACGCTTGAGCTCAACCTCGATCTTGCGCTGTCCCCAGCCGCGACGTTTGCGCTCTTCGATAAAGTACGAGCAAAAACGGTTCTCGTCCAAAAACCGATACTCGGTCGCTCGAGCAACCGCAAAATCGATCGCGGGCTGTCGAAAGCCATAGCGCACCAACTTATCGCGCACCTCGCCTGTGGCATGATCGCGGCGCGAAAGCATCTCGGTCACCATGGTGAGCGCACATTTACGTTCGATAAGCTGCACCGCCTCACGAAAGTCATCCCAATCACAGGGAAGATCGGGGCGGTTCTTAACGTACAGGCGCGCCACGCGCACGGGAATCCAAATGGAACGTTCATAACCGCCCTCGAGATCGCAATCGATATGCGCGCAGGGCTTTTTAGACGCATAACCGCTCGAGAACGAGGAGGCCGCCTTCTTATCGGGAAAGACGACCGTGGCCTCGGTCACCGTATACGACATGTCGGCATCCGCTACTCGTCGTCATCGTCGAGCATCGCGGAGCCATCGATGGCGTACAGCTCATCAAACTCCTCGGGGGCAGGCTGGTCGGTCAGCTCAACCTCGGAGGGGGCATCGTCGTCATACTCGAGACCGCAGGCAAGGCGAACCTTGTGCTCGATCTCGTCAGCGCAATCGGGGTGCTCGCGCAGGAACGTCTTGGCGGCCTCGCGACCGTTGCCGAGTTTATCCTCGCCATAGGCAAACCAGGACCCCATCTTTTTGCAGATGCCGCACTCGACGGCCATATCCAGAATCGAGCCCTCTTTGGAGATGCCGGTGCCGTACATGATGTCAAACTCAGCCGAGCGGAACGGAGCGGCCACCTTGTTCTTAACGACCTTGGCACGCACGCGATTGCCGATAACTTCGTCCTTGAGCTTAATGGTATCAATTTTGCGAATATCGATTCGCACGGAAGAGAAGAACTTGAGCGCGCGGCCGCCCGTGGTGGTCTCGGGATTGCCGAACATGACGCCGATCTTCTCGCGCAGTTGGTTAATGAAGATGCAGGTCGTGTTGGACTTGGCAAGCGAGCCGGCGAGCTTGCGCAGCGCCTGGCTCATCAAGCGAGCCTGCAGACCCACCGTCGTGTCACCGATCTCGCCCTCAATCTCGGCACGCGGAGTCAAGGCGGCAACAGAGTCGACGACGATGGCGTCGATGGCACCGGAGCGCACAAGCATATCGACGATCTCGAGCGCCTGCTCACCCGTATCGGGCTGGGAAATCAACACTTCGTCGATATCGACACCAATGCGCGCGGCATAGGTGGGATCAAGCGCGTGCTCGGCATCGATAAATGCAACGACGCCGCCCATGGCTTGCGCTTCTGCAAGGATCTCGAGCGAAAGCGTCGTCTTACCGGAGGACTCGGGGCCATAAATCTCGACGATACGGCCGCGCGGCACGCCGCCGATACCCAAGGCGGCATCGAGTGCCAGAGAGCCCGTCGGAATAGCCTCGACCTCGAGCTCGGGACCGCCGTCGCCATACCTCATAATAGAGCCCTGGCCGAACTTCTTCTCGATCTCGGCCTTGGTGGTGGCGATCATCTCATCGCGCTCTTTACCCGTCGTGCGTGCATGAACGGTACGTACGGGACCTGAATTCTTGGCCATGAATAGCCCTCCTCTTAACAACCTGAAACGATAATAAACGAACGGCTGTTCGTGGTCAACCGTTCAGATTCATCATATGCACCCGACCATTCCAAAACCCGACCAAACGCCAACCAATCACCGACCAAACGCTTGACCCCACCAATCACAAATACGGGTAATCGAACAAGTTTAGGTCATGTACCAGCGCAAACACCAATACCGTTAAAGGTCCCTAGCTCCACAATTAAGGGGCCCTAAGGCCCCTTAAACCACGTCTATTCCATAGAATTGAGCACGCGAACAATGCGCTCCAAAGCCTCCGCGACCGCATGGGCACGAACGCACGACCGATCGCCCTCGTAATGACAGCGCGCAGACTCGACAACCGGCGCTCCCCCATCGGCCGCGCGATACGCCCACCCAATATAGAACGTACCGGCGGGGTCTTGCTCAGTGCCGCCACCGGGCCCAGCGTAGCCCGTTGCGCTCACGGCCACATCGCTCTGATAGAGGTCCAGCGAGCCCACGGCCATCTCGCGCGCCGTCTGGTGCGACACGGCGCTAAACCGATCGAGCGTTTCCTGCTCGACGCCGAGCACGCGATGTTTGATCTCATCGCAGTAGGTCACCGCACCGCCACGAAGCACCGCCGAGGCACCCGGGATATCGGCAATCGTCGAGGCGATCATGCCCGCCGTCAGCGACTCCGCCGTCGACACCGTCACACCACGGGCACTCGCGCGCTCGACAATATCGCGCGCCAGCTCCTCGTTGTTTGCGGCGATCTGCAAATAAGACTCCGTCATACCCACCAGGACCTAGACCGAAAAGACGATCTTGCGACAGTTCCAGAAGTACTGGGCGCCCGAGACAATGGTCAAAATCACGGCGATGACGTACAGGAAGCGCGACACCGAATAGACACCGAGCAGCAGCGACACCGGCCCCAGCTGAAGGCCGGCCATCGCAAAGACGCACAGATAGCCGCAGATGGAAACCATCGTGGTCGCCGTCTTGTACTTGCCGAGCTTATCGGCGGCAACGACTACACCGGCAGCACTCGCGACCATGCGAAGGGCGCTCACCAGCAGCTCACGGAACAGGATGATGAACACGGACCACACGGTCACCGCGCCAAAATCAAGGAACAGCAGCAGGGCCGAAAACACGAGCAGCTTATCGGCGATGGGGTCCAAGAACTTGCCAAAATCAGTGATCTCGTTGCGCGAGCGCGCCAGATAGCCGTCGACCTTATCGGTGCACGACAGGATCACATACAGAATGAAGGCAGCGGCGGCGAGCGGGCCGTCGAAGGTGCTCCAGTCCGTACCGGCAACGCTCGCGTGAGACAGGGCCGAGACGATCATGAACACCGGGATAAAGACGATGCGAACGCACGTCACGATGTTGGCGGGCGTCCAAACACTCGTCAGTTCCTTATTACTCTCGTTTGCCACGACGCTCTCCTACTCCACAACATGACCGATAAGCTCATAGCAGAAGCTATCGGTAAACTCGACAGTCAGAATATCGCCCACGGACGCCTCGCTGGCGTCCAGATGCACCGCGCCATCGGAATCGGGCGCCTGGAACCAGGCGTGACCGATCAGCTCGGCGCCGTCCTCGGTCTCCTCGATGCCATCGACGATCACCTGGGCGCGCTCACCCACATGGGCTGCCGTGGCGGCAAAACCGAGCGACTCGGCCAGATCCATGGCCTCCTGGGCGCGCTCGAGCTTAACCTCCTCATCGACCTGGCCTTCCATCTTGGCGGCCAGGCTGCCCTCCTCACGCGAG
This sequence comes from uncultured Collinsella sp., assembly GCA_900542235.1. Taxonomy (GTDB): domain Bacteria; phylum Actinomycetota; class Coriobacteriia; order Coriobacteriales; family Coriobacteriaceae; genus Collinsella. Next base: position 12,745 of record UQNB01000024.1, on the reverse strand, counting down.
TAGGCGAAAACGCTCGTGTAGTCAAAGCCAACGGTGTCCATAAAGTCGATAAGGTCGCGGAACTCTTCGTCGGACTCGGTCGGGAAGCCGACCATGGCCGTGGAGCGAATCACAATACCGGGGATGCGCTCGCGAAGGTCGCGGAACAGATCCTCGAGCTCCTGGCGCGAACCGGAGCGGCGCATGGCCTTAAGGATGCGCGCATCGCAGTGCTGTACGGGGATATCGATATAGGGCAGCACCTCGGGCGTATCGCGAATCGTCTCGATAAGCTCTTCGGTCATGCCCTCGGGCTGCAGATAGAGCACACGGACCCAGACGTTATGCGGGCGCACAGCCTCGGCGACGGCACGCAGCAGCTGCGCCAGATTGCGCGGCGAGCCCTCGGCGACGTCCTCGTCGGCAAAGTCGGTGCCCCAGATGCCCGTGTCCTGGCCGATCAGCACAATCTCGCGCACACCGCCGGCAACCAGGTCGCGCACCTCGGAGATAATGCTTTCGGCATTGCGCGAATGATAGCGACCGCGAATGTAGGGGATCATGCAGAAGCTGCAAAAACGATTGCAGCCATCGGAAATCTTGACATAGGCAACGGCACCCTCGACGGTACGCTTGACCTGCGGAATATAGGCAGCGATCTCGCGCTCCACGCCCAGCACGCCATCGATGACAGAGACGATACCGTCTTCCTCATCGGCCTTCACAAAGGCCGCGACCTCGGGAAGCTCGTCGGGCAGGTCATCGCCGTAACGAGACGGCACGCAACCGCACATGACGATGGGGCAGGCGCGAACGCCGTCCTGCACCTCGTTAGCGAGCTCGAGCGTGGTCTCGATGCTCTCGGACGTCGCCGAGGCGAGAAACGAGCACGTGTTGACGATAGCGATATCGGCGTCCTGCGGATCGAATGCCTCCTCATAGCCCGCGGCGGTCAGCAGCGAACGCATGCGGTCGGTGTCAACCTCGTTCTTAGCGCACCCGAGGGTGATGTAGAGCACGGAGCCCAAAGGTGTATCCATGTTGGAGAACGGTCCTTTCGAGTAAGTTAGCGGTAGTTGGTAAACTGCAGCGGCTGGCCGTAGTCTTGGTCGCGCAGGAACTGGATCACGGTCTGCAGCGCGTCCTTAGAGGCCGAGGAAACGCGCAGTTTATCGGCCTCGATGGTCACCTTGACCTTGAGTTTTTGATCCTTGATGTCCTTATTAATCTTCTTGGCGGTCGCCTGGTCAATGCCCTCGACGATATGGCCGAGCACGCGCACGGTACCGCCCGAAGCCGCCTGCGGCGCGTCCCAAGAGACAGCCTTAAGATCGATGCCGCGCTTGATGAGCTTAGAGCTCAGCACGTCAATAATCTGCTTGGAGACAAAATCGGCCGGGGCATTGATCGTAAAGAGCTTGTCGCCCTTCGAAAGCTCGATGGTGGCGCCGGAGTCCTTGAGGTCATAGCGCTGAGAGATCTCGCGGGCGGTCTGCTGGAAGGCGTTATCGACCTCCTGCATATTGACCTCGGACACAACGTCGAAGCTGGAATCTTTAGCCATGGTTCTTCCTTTCGGTACGGGGAGCCTTAGTAGCTGTCGTACGAATAGTCATCTGAATCGTTTGCAGTCTGGCCGTCGGATGCCGTGTCGGTACCGTCGGTAGACTGAGGGTCGGTGCCGTCGGTAGACTGGGCGTCGGTGCCGTCGGTACTCTCGCCATCCTCGGACTCTGCGGTCTCCTTCTTGGGAACGGTAATGGTCACGCGCGCCACACCCGATGTCTTGGTGTCGTAGCGAACCTTTTCACCGTTCTTGGTAACCGTGACATCGGAGGGCTTGGACGTGGTGATCTCGATCGAGGACTCGGGCGTGTACTCCTGCTCAAAGGGACCGGTTGCCTGGGCGCCAAAGACCGATTTACCGTCGACCTTGACCTCGATCCAGGCGGTCTTGCCCTTGGCAACGGAGACCTTGACCTTGATGACCTCGTCCTCTTTCTTTTTCGCGTTCGCCTTGGCGGCATCGGAATCGGCAGAATCCGTCGCCTCGTCGGTGCCTTCATCCTCGTCAACAGATTCGGTCTTCTTGGAAGACTTCTTGGTCGTCGTCTTGGTGGCCGCGGGCGTCTCAGGCGTCGACTCGGGTGCAGAAGAGCCGCAGCCACGCAGGAGGACCACGATGAGCAGAATCAACAAAAGCGCCACGGCACCGATGCCGGCGTAAACGATACGCGGATCGAGTCCGTTGTTCTGGGAGACGCGCCCGCCGCTGCGTGCGCGTCTGGAGCCGCCACGCCCATTCCCCTGCGGCATACGGCCGCGACCGCTATCGGGACGACCACGATATCCGCCTTGGCTCTGCGAGCCGCGCTGACCCGAACGCGGCGCAAGCTCGCCACGGTTCTGATAGCCAAGCTGGCCAGAGCGAGGCGCCGAAGAGCGCTGCCCGTAAGGCTGCGATTGAGAACGGAGGCGCGGCGTCACCTGCGTGGTATCGGCGTCGGCGTAACCACCGTGGGAACGCCCGGCAGAAACTCCGCGATAACCACGACCGGAGTAGCCACCGTCGCCGTAACCGGCGCGGGGATCGCGACTCAACCCGCGAGCGGCGGGAAGCGCACGGTCATCAGGCATGGGCGTACTGCGAAAGCGATCTCGCTGAGAACGAATCTCCTCGCTGGAGCCCGTCTCGGTGATATAGCCCGCCTGCGGAGGGCGCTGGCCGTACCGCGTCGAGCGACCACCCTGAACCATCAGAAAGCGTCCGTTATCGACCGACGAGCGCGAGTTAACGTAGCCGGCAGCATCCTGAAAACGACCGCCCTGCTGCGAGGTCTCGCGTTCATATGCCATGAGGTCATCAAAATAAGCGTTGACGACCTCGCGAGGGTTAAGCCCCAAAAAGCGAGCGTAGCTCGAAATCATGCCCTGCGCATAGCCGCGCGGGGGCATCGATGCAAAGTTACCGGTCTCGAAAAACTCGATGATCTGAGGCCTGATTTTGATGGTGTTGGCGACCTGCTGGATGGAAAGGCCCATCCGGCGACGCTGCTCGAGCAGCATGTCACCAAAGCGTGCAGCCATCAGAATCCTCCAAACTCACGATCTTCACGTGCCATCTCGGCGTCGACAGACTCCAGCGCAGCGAGCCCCTCCTCGTCCAGCAGGACCTCGCGTGGCTTGGAACCGTCGGGCGGGCCGACGACACCCTTTTCTTCCAGCATGTCCATAATACGCCCGGCGCGCGCATAGCCAACCTTGAGGCGGCGTTGCAGGCCAGATGTGGAGCCCAGCTGCGATTCCACCACAATATGGGCGGCCTCCCAGATAAGCGGGTCGTCATCCTGCGGCTCGGCAACACCCGTGCGAACAATGCCGCCGCCACCAGCCATGGACATGGAAGCGGGCGCCACGGCAGACAGGATCTCCTCGTGGTAATCGGGCTCGCTTTGCGACTTAACGAACTCGACGATCTCGTTGATCTCGTCGTCCGAGACAAAACAGCCCTGGATACGGCGGGGTTTGCCCCAGTCGACCTTGGAGAACAGCATGTCGCCTAAACCGGTGAGCTTTTCGGCGCCCATCTGATCGATGATGACGCGGGAATCGATACCCGTAGCCACGTTAAAGGCGATACGGTTGGTGATGTTGGCCTTGATAAGGCCCGTCACCACATTGGAGCTGGGGCGCTGCGTAGCCACGATAAGGTGAATACCGGCGGCACGACCCAGCTGGGCGATACGGACGATCGAGGCCTCGACATCCTTGCCGGCGACCATCATCAGGTCCGAAAGCTCGTCGATGATGATGACCAGATAGGGCATCTTTTGCGGCGGGTTATCGTAATGCTCAAACTCGCCGGCGGCCTGCTTTTCGTTATAGGTCGAGATCTTGCGAACGTTGAGGCGCTCGAAGACCTTCAGGCGACGCTCCATCTCGGACACGGCCCACTGCAGCGCACTGGCAGCCTGCTTGGGCTCGGTCACCACGGGCACATAGAGATGCGGCAGGCCGTTATAGCCCGCAAGCTCGACGCGCTTGGGGTCGACCATGATAAGGCGAACGTCCTCGGGAAGGGCGCGCATGAGCAAGGTCGTGATGATGGAGTTGATCATGACCGACTTACCCGAACCGGTGGTGCCGGCGATCAGCAGATGGGGCATCTTGGCGAGGTCGGCGACAACCGGCGTGCCCTCGGCATCGCGACCGATGGCAAGCTCGAGCGGACCGCCCTTCACATAGGGAAGCACGTCGCCCAGGTTGACGTTCTGACGCTTGCGATTGGGGATCTCGATACCCACAAGCGAGGTGCCGGGAATCGGCGCAAAAATGCGCACCGACTGGGCGGCAAGCGAAAGCGCGATATCGTCCTCGAGGCTCGAGATCTTACTCACGCGCTCGCCCTCACCGGGCTGCAGCTTAAAGGTCGTGACCGTGGGGCCGGCAATCCAGCCGACGACGCGGGCGCTACGGCCAAACTCAAGCAAGGTGGACTGCAGCGACTCGGCAGTCTGTTCCAGCTCCTTGTCAGAAGACGCGGAGGACGCCGACTGCGGGTTGGCATGCAGGATTTCGAGTGGCGGGAGCTTGAGGCCGTCCTCTTGGTCGCCCTCGGCATCGGCATTGGTACCGTCCGCTCCCCCATCGCCGGCTGCAACAGAAGCAGCGGAAGCCGTGGGGGCGGAAGCATCGGAAACCTTGGGATGCTTTAGGAAGTCAGGGATCTGCGGAGCTGCCGAAACGGGATTCACGGCAAATGGCGGCTCTGACTCGTCAGCCTTGTCCGGGTCGTCTTCCATCGAAAACTGTCCGGTGACCTGTCCTGCCTTGGCACGGCGACGCGGCAGCAAGGTTGTCTTGGCGGTCTCGAGCGGAGTCTCGTCGTCCTCGTCATCGCCCTCGGTGAGCTCGATTTCGCTATCGGACCAAGACGGGTCGGGCTCGCTCGTGTTGAGCTTGGGCGCGGCCTTGCCCTTCTTGGCATGGCGACGCGGCAGCAGCGTGGTCTTGGCGCGCTCGGCCTCCACGGCCTCGGACACGTCGACAAACGGGTCATCGTCCTCGTCGTCATCCAAAACCGGGTCGGCATCGCCACCCATGAACGTGGTCACCGCGGCGTCAGCCCCCTTCTGGCGCAGAATGCTCAGGTGCGGACGGGCAACGCCGGGAACCGACAGGGCCTCTTCATCGCCCCACGGGCTCGCGTTGACATCGGCACGACGGCGCTCGGCAAAATCGGCAGCGCGATCACGTGCGGAGCGCAAAACGCCACCCACCGAAAAGCCGATGATGACCAGGCCAACGACGACAAGGCCCAGCAAGACAACCATAGCGATAGGTTTACCCAGGGCGTTTTGCAAGGCACTTGCGATAAAGGCGCCAATGTAGCCGCCCGAGGCGGAAAGGTTCTGCGGCGCAAACATGAGGTCGCACGAATCGCTCGTGCCCGGCACCATCAGCGACAGGATAGAAACAATGGCCACAAAGACCACGGCACCACCCGCGACCGAGCGAATGTTGAGCGGCGAGTCCTCACCCAAAAAGAGCGTGGCGGCAAACAGCAAGATGACGATCGGCAGCACGTAGGCGCCCAGGCCAAAGCCGAGGTGATAGAAACCGGCAACCGCAGCTGTCACGGGTGCCGTTGCCGGAGAAATCACGGCAATGAAGGACGCAATCGCCAAAACGGCAATGACCACGCCGGCGATATCGCGATTGGCCGAAGGCTCGACCAGGGGTTCGAACTCATCGAACTCGGACTCGTGGCCCTTATTGGCACGTAGATGGGAACCGGCACCCTTAGCAGATGCCGGTTGGTTGTTGGCTTTGTTGCCTTTGGCGTTTTGTGCAGATCCGCGCGCCAAACTAAACCTCCATGACGACTGGGATGATCATCGGACGGGTGCGCGTGCGGCTCCAGATAAAGTTGGAGAGCGAATCGCGCACGGCCTTGCGAATGGCATCGGAGCCGCTACTGGTAAAGCTAAACTTGCCCTTCTCAATCGTCTTCATGATGGCTGCGGAGGCATCCTCGGAGAACTGGTCGTCGATGGCAAACGAAACGCCGCGGCCCGAGAACTCGATAGCCTCGATCTTCTTGTGCTTGAGCGAGACGATGGCAACAGCCGTGACCATACCGTCGTTGGCGAGCTTTTGGCGATCGCGAAGGACGATGGGGTCGGTGTCGCCGATGCGCAGACCGTCGACATAGACGACGCCGGACTCAACGGGCGTGCCGCGCTTGACGATGCCGCCACGCATCTCGAGCGTGTCGCCGTTGTCGAGGATAAAGATGTGATCATCCTTAATGCCCATCTTACGGGCAAGCTGGGCATGGGCACGCAGGTGCACAGCCTCGCCGTGAACCGGCATAAAGTAGGTGGGCTTGGCCATGGCCATCAGAAGCTTGAGCTCCTCCTGGCTGCCGTGACCCGAGACATGAACGAGGGCACGGGACTTATCCCAGACGTCGCAGCCAAGCTTGGCCAGGCTGTTGACGACCTGCTGGACGGCCTTCTCGTTGCCGGGAACGGGAGTTGCCGAGAGGATGACGGTATCGCCCTCGTGGATGGAAAGCGTCTTGTGCTCGCCGTTGGCCATGCGGGACAGGGCCGACAGCGGCTCGCCCTGCGAACCGGTGCACATGACGACGATCTTATCGTCGGGCAGGTTATCGATATCGAAGGCATCGATGATATCGGCATCGTCGATGTTGAGATAGCCAAGCTCACGCGCCACGCGGGTGTTGGTAAGCATGGAACGTCCGGTCACGACGACCTTGCGGCCACACTTGCGGGCGGCGTCGCAGATCTGCTGCAGGCGATGGGTGTGGCTCCAACCAGGGCAACGACGCGACGAACACGCGGCCCGGGGCGTTCTTGATGGCGTGCAGCAGGTTGGGACCGACCTCGGCCTCGGACTTGGTAAAGCCGGGAACAGTGGCGTTGGTGGAGTCGGAAAGCAGCAGGTCGATACCCTGCTTGGCAAAGCGGCTGATGGCGGCATAGTCGGGCGTGACGCCATCGATGGGCGTCTGATCGAGCTTAAAGTCGCCCGTGTGCATAACGGTGCCCTGGTTGGTGCGAATGAACACGCCCAGTGCACCCGGAATGGAGTGCGTCATAGAGAAGAAATCGAGCGAGATGCCACCGAGATTGACGTGGCTGCCGCCCTTGACCTCGCGGAACTTGGGCGCGCGAATGCGGAACTCGGAGAGCTTGCCCTCGATAAAACCGAGCGTCAGCTTGCTCGAGAAGATGGGCACCTTGTTGTTGAGGTCCTGCAGCAGGTACGGAAGCGAACCGGTGTGGTCCTCGTGGCCGTGGGTGACGACGATGCCGCGGAGCTTCTCCTCGTTCTCCAGGACATAGGTGTAGTCGGGAAGCACCAAGTCGATACCGGGCTGGGAGTCGTCGGGAAACATGAGGCCGGCGTCGACGAGCACCATGTCGTCACCGCACTCGAAGACCGTCATGTTCTTGCCGATGCCGTCGAGGCCGCCGAGCGGAATGATCTTCAAGGGAGATGATTTTTTAGCTGCCATAGGTTCGTGTGGTTTCCTTTCTTCGAAACGGGTCTGGAACAACCGACGGGGCGCTTCTGGCAAACCGACCGCCGGGAACGTACAAACATGCATCACAGAGTCGATGCAATAACCACAGTATGATACCCATTTGCCCACCAACAGACCACCCATGCATCAAAGCCCCATCTGAACTGGTCTATCCCGCCGGTCTGGTCTCAGCGGCCCCGGCACGGGCTAAGTTTCCTGCTCTACAGTCCTGCTCACGACGGAGGCCACATTAAGTGGCCTCCTGTTCGTGCGGAACTCGCGATAAACCTAAGCCGGTGTCCCCGCTCTCCCGGGGCCGGCGGAATTTAGTTGTTCAGCATGCGGTCGAAGCTTCCCGAGTCGCCATCCCGATAGTCGGCGGTCATCAGAATCTCCTGCGGAATGCGCCCGCCCTCGCGCAGCACATTGCGGAACTGCACGCGCGTGACCATGGGCAGATCCTTGATCGTCGCCGCCAAGTTCTGCGGCACGCCCTGGTTGGCAGCCGCGGGCTCGCACTCGCCGCCGGCCTTCACGCGACGCTTATGCTCGGCGAGCATGGCGCGGTACATGCCGGCATGCAGGCGAATCTCAACCACATTGGCATTGCGAGCCTGCTCGACGATGCGCGCGCCCTCGCGGTCGATATCGCCCACGTAGTAGACGTAGTTAAAGCGATAGCCGATCTCAGCCAGATAATCGTCCAGGGCATGCGAGACGCTCGCCTTGCATCCGCCGCCAAAAATCACGCCGCCCACCTTGATGCCAAAGAGCTTAGCGTGCTTGCGGCCGCGCAGGAGCTTGACGATCTCGTCATAGGTGTCCAGGTTCTCGACCATAATGAACGGCTTATCGGCGCCCAGCGTAAAGAAACCCGTAAAGTGCACGGGGCGGTTGGGGGCGACCTTAATCGCCTGCATGCTGATGCCCTTTTCGGTCATACGCCGAATTAGACGCTCGCCGTGCTTGCCGTCAAAAGCCTTCTCGTCGTTAAAAATCTGGTAGGCACGCTGGCGGCGCGAGGCAACCGGCGTATCGGCACCTCGGTTTTGCTCGATCCAAGCCTGGATGATTGCGATTTCCTCGGCAATCTTGCGGTTGGACATCTCGTTGTGCTGAGTGCGCTGCGGAGCCTTTTTGCCGTCCTTGCCCTCGACCTTTACGATCTGTGTCTGCTGCTCCTTGATCTTAGAGAGCGCCGTAGGCGTAGGGACAACTTTGAGCAGCTGCCTGCCTAAAACGCGGGCAAGGGCAAACGCCGATACCTCGCCGTGGACGGCCGACTCGGGCTGCTGGGCAGCAGCATCTGCTGCGGCAGACTCCGGCTTCTTCTGAGACCTGCGCTTAGAATCGCCTTGGGAATTGCGCTCGCGCTTCGGCATAGACGCCTGCTTCTGCGGACGATCGGACTTGCTCTCCTTCGCCGGCTGGCGCTTAGGCTGCCCCGAAGAAACCTCGGCCTTCGCATCCTCGTCCTGCGGCGTGGTCTTCTCGGCTGCAGTCTCGGCATGGGAACTGCGACCCCCGCGATGGCGACGGCGGCGAGGCCTGCTCGACGCGCCCTGCTCCGTCTGCCCATCAGTAGGCTGCTCGCCCTTGGCCTCGGCAGCAACCTCAAGCTGCGGTTCAACAGGCTTCTGCTCGCGAGCCGCCGGCTCAACGGTTTTCTCGGTTTGTTCGGCCTTCTCGGCCTGAGCGGTCGGAGCCGGCTCACCCTTCTCCTGACGCCTTACGGGATACGCGCGCCTCGCAAAACCACGCCCGGGACGGCATGAACCCGGAGCCTTCTTGGCAGACTCCTCAACATCGTCTGCAGCCTCGGAAGGCTCTTCAACCTCATGCGCGACATCCTGCTGCGCAGCCTTAAAGTGGGCACCACGGCGACGCTGGGGCTCCTGGGCCTCCACGGGCTTTTGCTCCTTCGCGGGCCTCTGCGACTCGGCAGCAACCTCGTTCTCAACAGCCTCGGCATCCGTCTCACCCTTTTGAGCAACGGCACGACGGAAGCGCTCCTGCTGGGCGCGGCGCTGCGCATCGCGCTTGCCAACCCCGCCAAAACCGCCGCGTCCTGCCTTGGCCGTAAAGGCACGCACGACGTTCTCATCGAGCAACTCATCGGTATCGACATGCTCACGCGGAGCAGCTTCTTCCACAGCAGGCACGTCAGCGGAATCCTCGACGACAAAATCTTCGACGGACTCGGCAGGCTGCTCCTGGGCATCGCGGATCTCGACATTGATGGTATAGAACGCCGGGCGCCCGTTAATGCCGCTGCCCTCGATCTTGGTCACGATATTTGCCGCGATAAGCTCATCGCGCATCGCCTTGGTGTCGCATTCCTTATCGACGGAGCGGAAAATCTGCGCCAGCGCGCTCGACTTAATCTTGAGCGCCTTGCGGCAGAGCAGGTCGTAGGCAACCAGCTTGGCGCGCTCGGCAGAAAGCGATGTCTGGCTGCTCAGACGCTCAGCCAGAGCATCGACATTGTTTTGATTATCGGAATATACCGTCTTGGCCACGGGGCCCCTTTCATATGCACACATATACGTCCATATGGTACAACGCACGAGCCTATCCACGCAAAACATCTGCGAGAACGCCCTTGCACCACCTGTTCTCACAAGAAAAAAGACCGGGTCCGCTTGATTGCGGACCCGGTCTTTCCGAGTCAAATAGATGGGAGATTCAACCCGTCCGACCGACTAGGCCTTGGCGGCCTCGGCGTCGGCAGGAGCTTCAGCGGCAGCGGCGCGACCGTACTCGGCCTTGCCCATCTCGGACCACTCGGGCTCCTCATCAGGCATGGAGCCGGCCTCCTTGCCGAAGAACTCCTTGAGGCAGTTGACGGCGACGATGAGGCCCAGGACCATCAGCAGGACGGCGAAAACGAGCTGCAGGCCCTTGGTGGCGGCGACGGAAACGGCGGCCGTGGTGGCGGTAGCCGGGATGGTGCCGAAGAAACCGTAGGCCTGGACGGCGGTCATGCAGCCCATGGCGCTCTGGACCAGCGAGGTGAAGGTGCAGCAGAGCAGGAAGGCGACGGGCACGTAGAGCATCCAGCCCTTGCGGCCGGTGCACTTGCAGAACACGGCGAGGGTGATCATGGTCATACCGCCGAGCAGCTGGTTGGAAGCACCAAAGAGCGGCCAGATGTTGGCATAGCCACCAAAGGCAAGGGCGAGACCGGGAAGCAGGGTGACGACCGTGGCGAACCAGGGGTTGCCGAGAACCTTCATGTAGCCGGCCTTGGACTCGATGGCCAGGGCGTCGTTGGTCTGGGCAAAGAACTCGGAGAACGAGGTGCGGGCGATGCGGGCGACGGCGTCGAGCGAGGTCAGGGCCAGAGCGGAAACGTTCATGGTCATGAAGACGGTAGCGAGCGTACCGTCAACACCGAAGGCCTGCATACCGCGGGAGATGCCAGCGGCGAAGATCTGGAACGGGGTGGAAGCGACACCGGCGTTGAGGGCGCCAGTACCGGCGGTGTTCATATCGGAGAACATGATGCCGGCGACGATGATGGCAAGGATGCCGACGAAGGACTCGACGATCATGGCGCCATAACCGACCTTGACGGCGTCCTGCTCCTTCTCGACCTGCTTAGAAGAGGTGCCGGAAGAAACGAGGCTGTGGAAACCGGAGAGAGCACCACAAGCGACGGAGACAAACAGGACCGGGAACATCATGCCGGAGGCAGTGGAGAAGCCGGTGAAGACCGGAGCGGTGATAGTGGCCTGGCCGTTAACGCCCAGGACGACGATGCCGAGGACAGCGCAGGCGATCATGACGATCATCATGATGGAAGTGAGGTAGTCACGCGGGGTCTTGAGCATCTGGATGGGCATAGCGCCAGCGAAGACCAGGTAGACCATGACGACGGCGAACCACTGGAACTTATCCAGGTAGACCGGGAACTGCATACCGACGGCGAACATGAGAACCATGAGGACCACGCCGGTGACGAACTCGGCGGCACCGGTGAGGTTGAACTTCTTCTGGGCCCAACCAAAGGCGATAGCGACGAAGGTGAACAGGATGGAGATGGTGCCAGCGCAGCCAGCGGCATAGGACTTGGTGAAGTCGATGGCACCGGTAGCGGCGCCAGAAGCGTCAACGGCCGGGGTGAACATGAACGTCTTGCAGACCATGTCGGTGAAGGCGGCGATGACGATGATGCAGAACAGCCAGCAGAACAGCAGGAACAGGCGACGGCCGGTCTTGCCGATGTACTTCTCGATGAGCTGAGCGAGCGACTTGCCGTTGTTCTTCATCGAAGCGTACAGAGCACCAAAGTCGTGGACGGCGCCAAAGAAGATGCCGCCGACGAGGACCCAGAGCACGACGGGCAGCCAGCCAAAGGCCATGGCGACGATCGTACCCGTGACAGGGCCAGCACCGCAGATCGAGCTGAACTGGTGCGAGAACGCGGTAAAGGCGGAGACGGGCGAGAAGCTCTTGCCGTCCTTCATGCGCTTGGCCGGCGTGAGGGCCTCTTTGTCAACGCCCCACTTGTTGGCCAGCCAGCGGCCGTAGCCCAGATAGCCACAGGCGAGCACCGCCGCGGCCACAACCATGAGCAAAACTCCGTTCATTACATTTCCTCCTCTAAAAAGAACTTCCTAGACATAAAAAATGAGGGCCGTCGGTTGCGCTCGACGGCCCTCATCTTCATCAGCCGCCCGTTATCGTACGGGCTAGCTGTATGTGCTAACCCGCATCAGATAATTACTACGCTGATAATGTTTAGCTGATGCGTGAACATGTCTAAAAAATCCTCTTCAATCATGATGCGAACGATCCGTGCGTGTTCACATCCCCCAGTGGTTGAAAAAGGAGTATGAAACTTTAGTTACCTAAAGTCAACGCAAATTTGTAATGAATTTTCAACTTTTTTTGAAATTCTCGGTATAAAACGCCACTGACCTCGGACTTTACCCGACAAAAGTTTTTGCATGAGAGATGCCCCTCGGGAGCCGCGGGAGCTCCCATCCCAAATGCGGAGCAAAGCTCCGCACACCATCTTTTTCTTTCAGCTAAAGCACGCCGGAAATTCGACGCAGCTGGCTAACCTTGCCGGACGTTGTCGACGCCAAACCAGCTCAGAAGCTATATCGATACAGAAAGGTCCCCGGACGGAGGGGCCGGATATAAGGTTTATCGCGAGTTCCGCACGCAAAGAAGGCCACTTAATGTGGCCTTCGTCTTGCGCAG
>UQNB01000023.1 GCA_900542235.1 uncultured Collinsella sp. | reverse complement strand
GGCCCGTGGGTTATACCCTAAGAGCAAACCACCCTTTTTAAGGGTGGTTCTGATTGGCAATTGCTCGACCGATTCGTGGCTTGAAACACAAATTATCGAGTTAAGGAGAAATGGGGTCATACAGCAGCTCTCAGAGCGCTTGCCGCACTCCCCCGGTCAAGTGAACTACTGGAATAAATACAGCGACACGCTTGTCCGTTACAGTCGCTATATCTGTGTAAATCGCCGCGATAAATACAGCCTGTACTCGGCTGTATACCAACTACGCGTATGTAGATTCATATCGCGTTAATAAATCGGCTCAAGCGTGTGCAAAACGCGCAAGTAACCGCAAAAGGCGATTATCGCTCAGGTAGATTTTTGGCACCCCGTTGCTTAATCAAAATTAAGCAATTGCTTAAAACAAAAAAGGTCAGGCACTAGATGCCTGACCTGCAAACTTCTGGTCGGGACGACTGGATTCGAACCAGCGACCCCTTGACCCCCAGTCAAGTGCGCTACCAAGCTGCGCCACGTCCCGAAGCTTTTGTTTGTTGCTCTGCTCTCGCTCGCAACAGGGAGTATATTAACCCGAAACTTTAGACTTGTGCAAGAACTTTTTTATAAATTTTGAAGTAAGTCCAAAATTGTATCTGCGAGCTGGGGTTTTGTTAGAACGGGAAGTTCTTTCGTACCCGTTGTGCTCACAATCCAGGCCTTGTTGGTATCGGTTCCAAAGCCCGAATCGGCGCGTGAGACATCGTTGGCGATAATGGCATCGCAGCCTTTGCGTGCCAATTTGCGCTCGGCGTACTTGACGACGTTATCGGTCTCGGCAGCAAATCCGATTACGAGGCGATCGCCCTTTTGGCGTGAGAGTTCGGCCAAGATGTCAACGGTCTCGACGAGCTCGATTCGATCCAGGCGCTCGTTGGCCTTTTTGAGCTTATGGTCCGCCGGGGCCGCCGGCGTGTAGTCGGCGACGGCGGCGGCGCAAATGGCAGCGTCGGCCGTCTGGAAGGCGCTCAGCGCCGCCTGCAGCATCTCTGCGGCGGTCTGCACGCTTACGCACTCCACGCCGCGGGGAACATCGAGCGATGTCGGTCCCAGCACGAGCGTGACCTCGGCACCGCGGCGAGCGGCCTTCCCCGCCAGGGCGATGCCCATCTTGCCCGACGATCGGTTTCCAATAAAACGCACGGGGTCGATCGGTTCGTGCGTAGGACCGGCAGTGATGACGATGCGCTTGCCCGCCAGGTCTTGCGGCACGGGATTGAGCACCTCGCAGATGGCTTCGACGATGTCCTCGGGCTCGCTCATGCGCCCCGTGTCCACGTCGCCGCAAGCAAGGTAGCCACTACCGGGCCCAACCACGTGCACCCCGCGGTCGCGCAGCGTGGCCATATTGGCCTGGGTTGCCGGCGCCTTCCACATGCCATTGTTCATGGCCGGCGCGATCACAATGGGTCGCGGCGTGGCGAGTAGCGTCGTAGAAATCAGGTCATCGGCAATGCCGTTGGCCATCTTGGCGATGATATTGGCCGTCGCGGGCGCCACGACCACCAGATCGGGCTCCTGCGCCAGCGAAATGTGGTGGATGGGGTCGGAAGGATCGTCGAATAGCCCAACCGCGACCGGCTCGTTGGTGAGCGCGCGGAAGGTAAGCGGCCCCACAAACTCCGTGGCATGCTCGCTCATAACGACTTTGACACGTGCGCCGCGCTTTTGCAGCAGGCGCACGATATTGCACGACTTATAGGCGGCGATCCGGCTTGGCCGATCCCGCCGGTAATGCCCAGCAGGATCGTTTTTCCCTCAAGTTGCATTGAATTGTTGGATGCCGCCGTCATCGCTAGGCTTCCTTACTCGGGAGCACCAGGAGGCGGTGGCAGTACGGACAGTGCGTAATCTCGCTACCGTCGTGGTTGAGGTCGCTCATGGACGATGCCTGCAGCGCGGTGTGGCAGACCGTGGGGATGTTGCCCTGGATGGTCTCGACGGCCAAGCCGCGGAACTGCTTGAGCAGACGCTCGTAGTCGCTGAGCACGTCGGTGGGCAGCGTAGCGGCCAGCGCGGTGCGCTCCTTGGTGGCGGCATCGATCTGGGCCTGGAGGTCGGCTGCCTTGGCGCGGGCGGCCTTGGTGTCGGCCTTCACGCCCTCCTCGAACTTGGCGATGATTGCCTGTGCGCGAGCCTCGCGGTCGAGCGCCTCCTTGTGGGCGACTACGACGTCCTTGCGGGTGTGCTCGATCTTGTCCAGGCGCTTGGCCAGGGTGGCGAGCTCGTTCTCCAGGTCCTGAACCTCGCGATAGTCAGAGCCGTCGACGTGGCGCTTCTTAGCGGCCTCAATGGCGTTATTGGTCTGGATCTCGGTGGTGTTGAGATCGTCGAGCTCAATATCCAGGTCCTTGCGCTGAGCGTAGAGCTTGGTCATTTCGGCCTTGAGCTTTACATAGGTCTTGCGCTTGGAAGCGAGCTCCTTGAGCTCCGGCATATTGGCAAGTTCGCTCTTGTTGCGGGCGAGCTCCAAATCGATCTGTTGCAGCTTGAGTAGCGTAGCGCCGGCGCTCATAAGTTCTCTCCTTTTGTCACAGTCCACCATTGGCAAGGGTTCAGTATTTTAATCGCATGACGGGGGTCGACCCCGGCGTCAACTGCAGAGTTCATCAATATATCAACGAACGGCTCCTCGGAGCGGTCGTGGCCGAGCAAGATCACCGACAGCCCGCGCAAGGCAAGGTCTTGCGCCACGTGGTAGCCCGCCTCGCCCGTCACGACAACATCTGCGCCCGCGGCGATGGCGAGCTCTCCGAAGTCGCCCAGGGAGCCGCCCAAAATGGCGACGGTGCGGCACGGGCGATCAGCTTTGCCCCACACACGCGGGTCGCTGCCAAAGGCCGTGGCAGCACGGGTGGCAAGATCGCGCAGCGTGCACGGGTCGTTGAGCGTTGCAAGTGCGCCCAGGCCGGTGGCCTCGGGGTCGTCCACGTGCTCCAGTGAGCTCACGGGTGCGGCACCCAGCAGCTTGCTCAGGCAGACACGGGCTTCGTGCGAGCGGTCCAGGTTGGTGTGGAGCGAGATAATGCTCACCCCGCAGCGGGCAGCCTCGTAGAGGGCCGCACTGCACTGGGGTCGTGTGGCATCCGCCGGACAAAAGGCCTCGGGTGCCTTGATGTATATGGGATGATGCGTCAGCAGCACGTTGGCGCTTGCTTCTTGGGCGCGGCGAACATTAGCCTCAGTCGCATCGAGTGCGCAGGCAACGCCGGTGATCTCCGCGGCCGGATCGCCAACGGAGAGTCCTACGTGGTCCCAGGGCTCGGTGTCCGTCTTGGGATAGCGTGCCAGTAGCGCGCGCTCGAGCTCGGCGACGATCATGCGGCACCTGCGATCGAGAGCAGCGTCTGGGCAAACTCGTCCAGATCGTCCGGATTCACGCGGTCGTCAAAGGAAATGCGCAGTGCACCTAGTGCCTGCTCGCGACCAATGCCCATGGCGCTGAGCACATGGCTCGGGTCCATGCTGCCGCTCGAGCACGCCGAGCCGGCCGAAACCTCAAAGCCGGCGGCGTCGAGCTTGATGATGAGTTCCTCTGAGTCCATGCCGTCAATGTAGATCGATAACATGCCGGGCAGACGGTCGGCTTGCGCGTAGTCACCCATGGTGGCGTGAATGCGCGGATGGGCCGTAAGCGTGGCGTAGAGCTTGTCGGAAAGGGCTTGCAGCTTCGCGCGCTCCTGAGCCACATGGGGCGTCAGAGACGAGGCGGCAGCGGCAAAGGCGAGCTGCGTGCGCAGGTCTTGCGTGCCGGCACGACGACCGGCCTCCTGTCCGCCGCCGAAGATGCGCGGGCGCAGCGGCGTGCGGCTCTTAAGGTAGAGTGCGCCAGATGCCACGGGACCGCCAATCTTGTGGGCTGCGACGGACATGGCGTCGACGCCCAGCTCGGTGACATCGAGTGGAATATGCAAGTAGCCCTGGATGGCATCGGTGTGGAACAGGGCACCTGCGGTGTGCGCAGCTGCGGCAAGCTCGCGGATGGGCTGCACCACGCCGGTTTCGTTGTTGGCGACCATAATGCTCACGAGCGCCACGTCGTCGCCTAGCAGCTCGACAAGCGTGGCAGGCTCAACGTAGCCCGCGCGGCAGGGCTGCACCAGGTCGACGGTAAAGCCGGCGGCACGCAGCAGCGGCAGGTTGTCCAGAATCGAATCGTGCTCGATGGCCGAAACGATTACGCGACCGCGCTTGCGATCGCGCTGACGAGCGCCCTCGGCAAGACCGAGCAGCGCCAGCTGGTTGGCTTCGGTGCCGCCGTTGGTCAGTACAATCTCGGACGGGCGGACGTGCGCGCCAAAGCTGCGGGCGATCTCGCGACGTGCAACCTCCAGACGCGCGGCAGCCTTGCGGCCGAGCGAATGCAGCGAGTTGGGGTTGACGCCGGCAAGCTCGCTGTCGTCGTACTCGCGCTGCGCAAGGAGCGCCTCGGCGCGCATTGGCGTCGAGGCGGCATAGTCAAGATTCACGGGTATGCGGTTTTGGCCTGCGGTCATAAGGGTTTATGCCTCCTGTGCGGCCTCGTTGCCCAGCTTCTGCAGCAGCGCAACCTCGGCAGCGGGATCTTCGGACTTAAATACGGCGGAGCCGGCCACGAGCACGTTGGCGCCGGCCTTGACGACCTCGGCGATGTTCTTGGAAGAGATACCGCCGTCGACCTCGATCAGGGGCGACACGCCGTGGCGCTCGCACATGGCCTTGAGCTCGTGAAGCTTTGCGATGGTGCCCGGGATAAAGCTCTGGCCGCCAAAGCCCGGGTTCACGCTCATGAGCAGCACCATATCGACGACGTCGATGATGCTCTCGAGCACGCACACGGGGGTGGCGGGGTTGAGCACCACGCCGGCCTTGACGCCGCGCTGCTGCAGATGCGTGAGCGTGCGGTGCAGGTGCGTGGAAGCCTCGTAGTGCACGGTGATCATGTCGGCACCGGCGTCGGCGTACCAATCGACCGTCTCGTCGGGGTTCGTCACCATGAGGTGCGCGTCGACCGGTACATCGGTGGAGCGCTTGACGGCCTTAAGGATGTCAACGCCAAAGGTGAGGTTGCCGGTAAAGTGACCGTCCATAACGTCGAAGTGCACGTAGTCGGCACCGGCGATCTTGTCGAGTTCGCCCTTGAGGTTGGCCATGTCGGCCGAAAGGACAGACGGAGCGATTTTGATGGAACCCATGGTAGAAGCCTTTCTGCGCTAGTCGGTGAGTCCGTAGAACTCTTGAGAAGGGACGCGATCTGTGAGAATCTCGAGCGCCCTATCCAAAGTAACACCGTTGTAGAGCGTTTGCTCCACGGCAAAGGTGAGCGGAATGTCTACGCCCAGTGAACGGGCAAGCTCACTGACGCTGCGGGCCGCGACGGCGCCCTCGACCACCATATGCGTACGTGCCTGGTACTCGTCGAGCGAGATGCCGTGGGCAAACTCGTAGCCAAAGGTGCGGTTGCGCGAATGCTCGGAGGTGCAGGTGGCAATGAGGTCACCCATGCCGGCAAGACCCATGCAGGTCATGGCTTGACCGCCGCGGGCGTGCACCAGACGGCTGATCTCGGCCAGGCCGCGCGTCATGATAAGGGCAAGCGTGTTGTCGCCCGCACCAGAACCGGCGGAAATGCCGCACACGATGGCGATGACATTTTTCATGGCGCCGCAAACCTCGACGCCGGTCATGTCCTGCGACAGGTAGATGCGGAAGGCCGTGGATAGGAGCAGGTCCTTAAAGGTCTCCCCTACCTGTGGATCATTGCTGGCGATGACGGCGGCAGAAAGCCCGCCGCGGCAGATCTCCTCGGCATGGTTGGGGCCCGAGAGCGCCGCGACACGCGACTCGTTGCCGATCTCACTGGCGATTACCTCACTCATAAGCAGGCCGGATTCGGGCTCAATACCCTTGGTGAGGCAGAGTGCCGGGGTGTCGGCGGCGATGAAGGGTGCTGCCTGATGGCATACGCTGCGCAGGTGCGTGGAGGGCACGGCAAAGATGATGGCCTCGGCGCCGTCGAGCGCCTGCGACAGGTCCGTGGCGGCGACAACGTTGCCGGGCAGCTCGTAGTCCACCAGATACCGGGGATTGCGGTGCTCGGCATTGATGCCGGTGGCCGTCTGCTCGCTATGGGCCCACATGGTCACGCGCTCGGCTCGCTCGGCGGCGAGGCCGGCGACGGCGGTTCCCCAGGAGCCGGAGCCAATCAGCGCAACATTCATGACTCTCTCCTACTTATCGTCGGGCTCGGTGACGCGCTTGGTAAACGAGAGCTTGGACTCCTTACCGGCCATGAGCTTTTGGATATTCGAGCGATGGGCCCACACCACGGTGATGCCGATCATCGCCATGCAGAACTTGAGGCCCAGGCTGCTGTACGGAAAGACCGCGCAAGCAGCGATAGGAAGTCCGATGGCCGCGGCAAGCGAACCCACTGACACATACTTGGTGATGGCGACGGCTACGATAAACATGCCCAGCAGCGACAGGCCAATAGGCCAGTACCAGGCGAGGATGACACCCAGACCAACTGCGATACCCTTGCCGCCGTGGAAGTTGAGATAGGGCGAGAAGATATGGCCCCACACGGCTGCCAGGCAAATGACACCGAGCATCCAGTCGCCGGGGGCTCCGGGCGCCATGATGTTCGGCGGAAATCCATAGCCCACGCTCGCGATGAACGGACGGGCGATGACAACGCAGATGGCGCCCTTAAGGCAGTCGAGCAGCAGCGTGAGCGCGGCCACCTTGGGGCCGGCTACGCGCAGGGCGTTGGTGGTGCCGATGTTACCGGAGCCCGCCTTGCGAATGTCGGTGTGGTTAAACACGCGGCCCAAGATCAGGCCAAACGGAATCGCTCCGATAAAGAACGAGACCACGGCGCAGATGGCGGTCAGCAGAATCGGATTATGCATCCTTTTGCTCCTTCTTCCTAAAGAAGAGTCGAATGGGCGTGCCGGCAAAGTCGAAGGTCGAGCGCATGCGGTTCTCCACGTAGCGCTGGTAGGTGTCGTTGACCAGGTCACTGTGGTTGACGAAGAACGTGAACGTCGGCGGGTTGACGCCCGTCTGGGTCACGTAGTGCATGCGCAGGCGGCGCTTGCCGTCCACCACGGTATGACCGAACTCGCGCAGGTCGGTGAGGAACGCGTTGAGGCGCGAGGTGCTAATCTTCTGCGAGCGCGTCTTTTCGGCGGCGTCTACCATCGCCCAGATCTTCTCGACGCTGCGGCCGGTGAGAGCAGAGATGCGCAGGTACTGGGCCCAGGGAGCCATGACGCCCAGACGGCGGTCGATGGTCTCCATGCAGGCCTCGCGCTTACGGTCGTCGTCGAGCAGATCCCACTTGTTGAGCAGCACAACGATGGCGCAGCCGCGCTCGATGGCAAGACCCATGACCTTCTGGTCCTGCTCGGTAACGCCCACGGAGGCGTCGACGACGAGCAGCGCCACGTCGGCGCGGTCGATGGCGCGCAGGCCGCGGACCATGGAGTAGTACTCGATGTTCTCGTACACGGTGCTCTTCTTGCGAATGCCCGCGGTGTCGACCATGCGGTAGTGCTTGCCGTTACGCTCGACGACCGTGTCGATGGCGTCGCGCGTTGTGCCGGCGATGTTCGAGACGATGGAGCGGTCGGCGCCCAGGATGCGGTTGAACAGCGACGACTTGCCGGCGTTGGGGCGGCCGATGATGGCCACGTTCAGCGCGTCGGGGAACTCATCGGCGACCTCGTCTTCTTCCTCGGGAAGCAGGGCCACGATATCGTCGAGCAGGTCGCCCGTGCCATGGCCATGCAGGGCCGAGAGCGGCGTGGGCTCGCCGATACCGAGCGAATAGAACTCCCAGATGCTGTCGTTTTCGCGATCGGGGTTGTCGAGCTTGTTCACCAGCAGAAAGACCGGCTTGTCGCAGCGCTTGAGCATGCGGGCGACCGACTCGTCCTCTTCGGTGACGCCGGTGCGGCCATCGACTACAAACAGGATGACTGCGGCTTCCTCGGCGGCAGCGAGCGCCTGGTCGCGGATGGACGTGGCAAAGACGTCGTCGCTCTTGAGCGGCTCGATACCGCCCGTGTCGACGATGGTGAACTCGCGGCCGTTCCAATCGGCCGTGTGATACGAGCGGTCGCGCGTGACGCCGCGAGACTCGTGGACGATGGCGTCCGAGGTCTGGGCCAGGCGGTTAACGAGCGTGGATTTGCCCACGTTGGGGCGTCCGACGACGGCGACGATAGGTTTCATCTGCTCTCCTTTAATGGGTAGGTTCAGTGGAAGTGTTAGAGTCGGCAGGCACAATGCCAAGGATATGCTCCAGGGTATCGAGCAGCTCATGCGGCATGGTTGACACCACATGAACCTCGGCGCCGCGACTGGTAAGGCTTGCGAGTAAATCGTCACGATGATACTCGTCAAGCGTCATGCCGTCAGCGTTGAACATGAGCTTAGGCACAAAGAGCATAACCCCCGACAGATCTTGGGGCAGCTGCTCCAAGATGTCACACGCGACGATGAGGCCGGTCACGTCCACGTTGCCGCCAAAGTAGCGGTTCTTGATGGCCGTGACAGTGCCGGCGAGTCCCTGGGGCGACTCCACAAAGCGGGCCACCGTGTCGCGTGCGCTGGCGCCCGAGAGGCACAGCAGATGCTGGCTGCGGGCGGCGATGGCCTCGCGGACGCGGGCCAGACGCTCGGTATAGGCGGCAAGCACGTCGTCGGTCTCGTCTAGATACGAGCGGATCATGCCGATGCCGTCGTAGTACTGCGGGTAACCGTCGTAAAAGTCTGCCTCTGGAGGATCGATGCCGGCGTCCAGATAGAACTCGTCGCTCATCTGGAAGGTGTGGCGGCCAAAGCGCTCATAGGCGCGGTCCTGGAACGGTCGGATCATGGCAATGGTCTCGCGCGCCAGTTCGGGCTTGTCGCTGTATGACCAGCTAAAGCGGTTTTGGTGTTTGGTAAAACCGAGCGGCACAATGCCCAGGCTTGTGATTTGCTCGTGCTCCTCGCAAAAGCGCAGGGTCTTTTCCAGCTCCTCGCCGTCGTTCATGCCGGGGCACAACACGATCTGCGCGTGAATCTCGATGCCGGCGGCCATGATGGTCTCGAGTACGTCCATGCCTCGCTGGGCGTTACGGCCCATCATACGACGGCGGACGTCGGGGCTCACAGCGTGGACCGACACGTTCATGGGACTCATGTTGCGCTGGATGACGTTTTGCACGTCCTCGTCGGTGAGGTTCGTAAGCGTGACAAAGTTGCCTTGCAAAAAGCTTAGGCGATAGTCGTCGTCGCGAATATAGAGCGTGGAGCGGCCGCCCTTGGGGAGCATGGTCATAAAGCAGAACACGCAGGCGTTGACGCAGGTACGCATGCCGTCGAAGATGGGGCCATCGAACTCCAAACCCCAATCCTCGCCGGGAAAGCGGTCGAGCTCGACGGGGGTGACGGTGCCGTCGCGCGGGTCGAAAACCTCGAGGTCGACGGTATCATCGTCGGCCTCCCAGAGCCACACGATCATGTCGGTGAGCGCCTCACCGTTGACCGTGAGCACGCGCATGCCCGGCTCGATACCCACATCCCACGCGGGCGATTCGGGACGCACGTTCTTTACGAGCGCGCCCTCACCCGGCTCGGGGTCGCGGCTGCGCCCGTAATCGGCCACCTCGGCGGCGTATGCGGGTACGGTCTGGTCCATGGTTAGCGGCAAAGCTCCTTGATGCGCTCGACGGCGCGCTCGATGTGTTCTTGCGGGGTGGAGGCTCCGGCGGTGATGCCGATGTGGTGAGCGTCGGTAAACCACGCGGCTTGGAGCTCAGAAGCTTCCTCGATGTGATACGTGCGCTCGCAGGCGTCTGCGCAAATCTGCGCCAGGCGGCGGGTGTTGCCCGAGTTCTTGCCGCCCACGATGACCATGCAGTCGCAGCGGTTGGCAAGTGTGGCTGCTGCCTGTTGACGCTCACTCGTGGCGGCGCAGATGGTGTTGATCACGCGCAGCTCCTGCACGCGCGGGGTGATAGCAGCCACGACCTCGGCCAAGTTCTGCGCAGTCTGGGTGGTCTGCACAACCAAGCCCACTTTACCCTTGAGCGACAGCGCGTCCGCATCGGCAGCGCAGCTCACGACCTGCGCGTCATCGCCGGCGTGGCCCAGGATGCCCTCGACTTCGGGGTGGCCCGGCTCGCCCACGACGATCACGCGGTAGCCCTCGCGCACCAGGCGCTCGGCCGCCACGTGGACCTTCTTCACGTAGGGGCAGGTGGCGTCGACGACGTTAAGGCCACGCTCGCGAGCGGCATCAATGACCTGCGGCACCACGCCGTGGGCGCGGATGATCACAGTGCCCGACGTGGCGTCGTCCAAGGTGTCGGCCAGACCGACGCCTGCCTCGGCGAGCTCGCGTACCACGATCGGGTTATGGATGAGCGGACCCAAGGTATGGACCTGAGTGCACTCCCCTGCCTGCGGCGCAGCGGCCAGCGCCATATCGAGCGCACGCTGTACGCCGTAGCAGGTGCCGGCGTGGGCAGCGATTTCGATAGTGGGGGCGTCTGCCTTGCCGGGCACAGCCTCGGCGGTGTTCATGACTTCCTCGTCCATGGCTAGAACCTGCCCGGGTGCTCGGCGCACAGGTCATCACGCATGGCGTAGACGCGACTCATGGCTTCGGACTCAAACCAGGCTAGGCGCTCCTTGCGCTTGAGCTCGACAGGCGCGTCGGAAAGCGAAATTAACTTGCCGGCGCGGATCCAGCACTTTTTGGGGCGCATGATCTTTTTGCCCGCAGGCGTAATATCGGACCAGCCGCAGATGGCGAGCGGGTTGACGGGTGCCTTACCCATCTGGGCGATGAGCGCAAAGCCGCCGTGGACTTCGGGCTTGATCTCGCGCGAGCGGATGCGCGTACCCTCGGGGAAGATCAGGACGTCCTCACCGCGCTGCAGCGCATGCTGGGCGGCACGCAGGCACTTCATGTCGGCGGTGCCGCGCTCGACGGGAATGCCGCCCACGCGGCTAAAGGCCCAGCGCACGATCTTGCTCTTCGCAAACTCGGACTTAAAAATGGGGCGAATGCGGCGGCCGCCAAAGAACAGCGCCGTCTCCACAGCTAGGAGCTCGGCCATCGATGTGTGGTTGCAGATGACCACGCTGCCGCGGCCTTCCTGGCGCTCAAACAGCAGGTCGCTGTCCTCGACCTTCCAACGCCACATGAGCTTGGAGAAGACCCACAGGATGCCCATGACCACGGCGACGGTGCCGCGGATGAGCGCCGGGAACTCGGCGTAGGGGGCGTTGTAGTAATCCTCGGGCGTCTGCTTAAACAGGCGCATGGGCTACCTCCTTTGGTTGATGAGGTCCTCGATGATCGAGACGACCTCGTCGATGGTGTGGGCGGTGGAGTCGACATGTACCGCGTCCTCGGCGGGAACGAGCGGCGCGACCTCGCGGCTGCTGTCGAGCTTATCGCGCTGCTTGAGGGCGTCGAGGGTCTCGTCGACCTCGGCCTCAAGCTGCTCTTCGGTGAGCGGCTGGGCGTCGTTTTGGTGGCGCTGCAGCACACGGCGACGGGCACGCTCGCGCGGGTCGGCGGTCAGGAAGACCTTGACCTGTGCGTTGGGGAACACGACGGTTCCGATGTCGCGACCCTCGGCGACGATATCGCGGTCCTCGGCGGCGCGGCGCTGGTGGATGAGCATGGCGGCGCGCACGCCCGGGTAGGCCGAGACCTTGGACACGTTGGCGTCGACCTGCGGGGTGCGAATGGCGGCCGATGCGTCCTTGCCGTCGATGGTCAGGCGCGTGTCCTCGCCGGTGCCGTTGGTAAAGCGGATCTCGATTTGCTCGGCGAGGGTGTCAATGGCCGCCTCATCGTCCAGGTCGATGCCGCGGTCGAGCGCGGCGAAGGTGACGGCGCGATACATGGCGCCCGTGTCGAGCTTGTTAAAGCCCAGCTGGCGGGCAATCTCCTTGGCGATGGTGGACTTGCCGGAACCGGCGGGGCCGTCGATGGCGACGATCATGCAATGCTTCCTTTCGGTGGTTGACGTGCTGGTATGGGACGCGGGCGCTGGGGCTTTGCGATTGCCTAGCTCGTGTAGCGCTCGCGGTAGGTGTTGCGCTTGGGCGCGGAGCCGTGGCTACCGTGGTGACGCGTGCGACTCGCGGTGTTGGTCGCCGGCGCGGCGCTGCGCTTGGAGCTGGCCTGCTTGGGCGGGATACCGCCGTCTTTGAGGATCTGCACCTCGCGGTCGGTGAGCTCGCGCCACGAGCCCTTGGCCACGCCCTCGAGCTCAAGGCCGGCAAAGTTGCAGCGATGCAGGCGGATTACCGGATGGTGGATCTTGCTCAGCATGCGCTTGACCTGGTTCTTGCGACCCTCGCGGATGATGACCTCCACGGCGGTGGTACCGGGCTTGACGCCTTGCGGTGTCACAGCCTCTGCCTCGCGCGCGTTGATGACGCGGCAGATCGCCGGCTGGCACAGGCCGTCGTCGAGCTCGATGCCACGGCGGAGCGGTCCCAAGTCGCGATCGGTCAGGTGGCCGTCCACGAGTGCTTGGTAGGTCTTATAGACATGCTTGCTGGGGTGCAGCAGGTCCTGCGACAGGTCGCCGTCGGTGGTAAAGAGCAAAAGGCCTGTGGTGTCGCGGTCCAGGCGACCCACCGGGAAGAGCCCCGGATAGCGGTCGCGCGGGACCAGGTCTGCCACGCAAGGTCGCTCCTGCGGGTCGCTCATGGTGGTGAGGTAGCCGGTCGGCTTGTAGAGCATCAAGTACACGGCGCCCTGGTTGAGCTTGACGGGCATGCCGTCGACCTCGATATGGTCGCGGTCGACGTCGACCTTGGTGCCCAGTTCGGTCGCGACCTGGCCGTTGACGGTCACGCGGCCGGCAGTCATCAGGTCTTCCGACCCGCGGCGGCTCGCCACGCCCGCGCGCGCCAAAAAGCGCTGCAGGCGCATGGTGTGCGGATAGACGGGCTGGGCGTCGGACTCGTGCGTATCCGCGTTGGGTACCGCAGCGCCGGCGCGCGTCTCCCCTACTTCGTTAGTCTCGTCATGCAAATCCTCCGAGATCTCGTCGACGACCAGGGTTTCCAAGTTCTCGACTGCCTCAACATCTTCAACATCGGTATCGAGCAGTTCGCGCTCTTCGTCCAGGTCCTCGGCCTGCTCCTCGAGCGTGGACTGAATGCTGCGGCCGCTCAGGCGCTCGCGGATAAACTGACGCGACTGCTCGTCGGGGGCAAACTGCTCCAGATCGGGAAGATCGCGGGTGGAGCGCAGACCGAACTTTTCCAAGAAGGCGTTGGTCGTGCCGTAGATGATGGCTTGACCGCGCTGGGGGTCGCGTCCGAGCTCGCGCACCAGACCTTTGTCCACGAGCGACGCGATGACGCCGTCGGAATTGACGCCGCGGATGCCCTTGACCACCTCGCGCGTCACGGGCTGGTGGTATGCGATGACGGCCAGTGTTTCGAGCGCGGCCTGCGACAGCTTTTGCGTGTCCCAGCTCAACACATAGGCCTCGACCACGTCGTGGTAGGCGGGGTGCGTAAACAGGCGCCAGCCGCCGGCGACCTCACGCAGCTGAAAGCCACGGTTGGCCTCCTCGTACTCAACCTTGAGCTCGGCGAGCAGCGATGCGCACTCGCCGGGGGCGATATCCAGTGCGCCGGCGAGCGCGGGCGCACTCACCGGGTCGCTCGACACCAGCAGCAGCGCCTCGAGGGCGCCTTTGAGGCTGTTTGCCTCCAGCGTTGAAAGGGTTGACATGGTTGCTGCTCCTATTCGGTGAGCTCGGGGCCCTCGCCGGGCACGTATGCCTCGGCGCCCTCGACTCGGTTGATGCAGATGGTTCCGAAGATCTCGTCCTGGCTCAGCGTGAGCGAACCGCGCTTGGCAAGCTCAAGCATGGCCAGGAAGGTGACGACGAGTTGCTCGGTGGTGGCGTCGCCGTCCAACAGCTCGCGGAAGGTGCAGGTTTGGTGCGCCATGGTAAAGCGGTCGACTGAGGCCACGGTCAGGTCGAGCGGTACGCGATGCGGCGCCACATGCTCGGCCTCCAGCAGGAAGGTCTGGCGCTTGCCGTCCAGGTCGGCACAGATAACGGCCAGGCCGCGCAGGGTGATGCCAGCCAGATAGTCGGGCATGAGCCCTAGGAACTCAGGGTCGGGGCCGGCCACACGCGGATGCATACGGCTTTCGGCCTGCATGCGGGCACCGAGGGCCGCAGCCGCGCCTTTAAACTGCTTGTAGGCAATCAGGCGCTGGATCAGGACCTCGCGCAAGGCGTCGCCGTCGAGCGCGCTGAGTTCCTCGAGGTCTTCGTCGAACTCGTCATCGTCGTCATCGACTTTGCGCGGGGCCTCCTGCGGCACCAGAGAGGCGGCCTTGATGTCCAGAAGGGTTGCCGCGACCAGCAGAAAGTCGCTCGCCACGTCCAGGTCCAGCGCCTCGATGCGCTCCACCTCGGCAAGGTACTGCTCGGCCACCTCGCTGATGGAGATGGCGCCGATATCTACTTTTTGGCGGGTTACCAGCTGCAGCAACAGGTCGAACGGCCCGCTGTAGACCTGAGTCGACACGCGATACGACATCTTCGACCTCCTTTGACGGCGCCTTCGCGGCGCGGTTTGGGTGCATGTTGCGACCGTTTTGCGCGGTCGACCTGTAAGTTTACCTTAGATGCCGGCGATTGCGAAGTTGAGCAGCCACTCGGCCAGCGGATACACGGTAACGTCGAAATAGCGGCTGATTACATCGATGCCGGTCCACATAGGCAGCAGATACAGCACGATGATGAGGATGGGCATGGCGTATTGCTGCAGGCGGTAGTAGTTGGCGAGCGCCTTGCCTTTGAGGAACGGCACGATGATCGACGAGCCATCGAGCGGCGGGATCGGGATGAGGTTGAAGAATGCGAGTGACAGGTTAACCACGATAAACGTGGCGCCGAAGTTCATGATCTGTGACGCCAGGGCAAAGGAGATGCCGGTGTAGAGGTTGCCGTACGCCACGTGCATGAGTGCCGCGGCAAGGCACGCGAGTGCGATGTTCGACGCGGGGCCGGCCGCGCTCACCAGGACCTCGTCGCGCTTGGGGTGCTTGAGGTTGTTGAGGTAGACGGGCACGGGTTTGGCGAAGGCGAACACCGGGCCGCCGGCCGCGAGCATGAGCAGCGGCAGGATGATGGTGCCAAACGGGTCGATATGGTTAAGCGGGTTGAGTGACACGCGGCCGCGCGAACGGGCCGTCTTGTCGCCGAGCGCCCAGGCCGCGGCGGCGTGTGCGCTCTCGTGGATCACGATGCCCACGATGACGGCGACGGCGCTGGCGAGCAGGTTCATGAGGTAGCTGCTGGACATAGCGCTCCCCTAGCGGACGCGGCGCGAGGCGCGCGTGAGCAGGTAGTCGATCACAAACAGGATCACGGTGACGATGGCGTAATCCAGGCGGAACACGCCGCCAAAGGGCGACGTGATGACGCCATAGCCGGCGATGGCGCTCGGCAGTGCGCGCGAAAGCTCAACGACAAAGCCTACGATCTGCAGCTTGGCGGTGAGGCCGCTAAAACACAGCAGCACGGTCATCGCGCTCATAAAGATGCCGCAGATGCGACAGGCGATGGCGATGATGCTCATCGCCACGGCAGCGGCCTTACGAGAGTTCACGCGCGGTCTCCTCTTCGATCTGGGTGGAAAGCTCCAGCCATTCGTCCTCGAGCTTGGGCAGCTCTTGCTTAAGGCCGTTATATTCCCCCAGCGCGGCGTTGAACTTATCCTGATCGGCATAAAGCTCTTCGCTTGCCATCAATTCCATAAGCTCGTCATAGCGAGCACGCTTTTTGTCCAGCTCTGCCTCGATCTTCTTGAGCTGGTTGCGCACGCCCTTGAGTTTTTTGTTGAGCGCAGCGCGGGCCTGGGCCTCGGCACGCTTCTGCTCCTTGGTCTTTTTACCCTCGGCAGGCTTGGGGGTGGCGGCGGGCGCATCGGCCTGGGCGGCGGTTGCCTTGGCGGGCTTGGCCGCGGTCGGCGCACTCTCCCCTGCCGCTTCGGCGGCGGCGCGGGCTGCGAGGTCCTCGCGCTTGTAGAGGTAGTAGTCGTAGTCGCCGTCATAGACCGTGACCTTGCCATCGCGGATGTCGATCACGCGGTTGGCCACGGCGCGCACCAGGTGCTCGTCGTGGCTGATCAGCACGATGGTGCCGGGGAAGTTTTGCAGGGCGTTCTCGAGCATGTCCACCGAATCGATGTCCAGGTGGTTGGTTGGCTCGTCCAGGCACAGGAGCGCCTCGGGGGCCACGAGCATCTTGGCAAGGGCCAGACGTGCCTTTTCGCCGCCGGAGAGGACGCGGACCTGCTTTTCGATTGCGTCGTTGTCGCTAAACAGGAAGGCACCCAGCAGGCTGCGCTGCTGCGGCACGGTCCACTTGGGCGTAACGGTGTCGATCTCTTGCAGGACGGTATTGGACTCGGTCATACCCTCGAGTGCGTGCTGGGCGTAGTAGGCGACGCCGACGTTGGTGCCTAGGTCGCGGGTGCCGGTGGTGGGCGGCTCCAGGCCGGCGAGGATCTTCATGAGCGTGGACTTGCCGGCGCCGTTGGGGCCGACGAGCGCCACGTGCTCGCCGCGGTAGAGCTTGAGGTCGATGTCGCTGTAGATATGCTTGTTGCCGTAGGACTTGGAGACGCCCTCGAGCCCCACGACCATGTCGCCGGAGCGCGGTGGGTCGGGGAACTTAAAGTCGATGTGCTTGTGGCCCTCGGGCAGGATGACAAGCTCCTTTTTGATCTGCTCGATCTTGCGGATTCGCTCCTGAGCCTGGGCAGCCTTGGTGGGCTTGTAGCGGAACTTGTCGACGAAGACCTGCATGTGGGCGATGTCGCGCTCCTGGGCGGCACGCTTGGCGCGCATCTGCTCCAGGTTGTCTTCGCGCTGCTTGAGGTAGCTGTTGTAGTTGCCGGTGTAGGTGGTCACGCGACGGTTTTCGAGTGCGGCGACGTGGTCGACGCAGGCGTCCATGAAGGCGCGGTCGTGGCTGACGATGAGGACGGCGCCGTCGTAGTTGGCGATAAAGCCGCGCAGCCACTGGACGCTCTCGAGGTCCAGGTGGTTGGTGGGCTCGTCTAGAAGCAGCAGGTCGGGGTGGCGCAGGAAGAGCTTTGCCAGCGCGATACGCATCTGCCAGCCGCCCGAGAACTCGGAGCACGGGCGCTCAAAGTCGGTGACCTTAAAGCCCAGGCCGGACAGGATTTTGCGGGCGTTGCTCTCGAGCTCGTAGCCGCCCAGGTGCTCAAAGCGGTCCTGGACCTGGCCGTACTCGTTAAGGAGTGCGTCGACGTCCTTGCCCTGCTCGGAGAGCTCGGTGATTTGGGCCTGCAGCTCGTTGGCGCGCTCGCCCATGCGGCGGATTTCCTTGGCCGCCGCCATGACCTCGGCGAGGATGGTGGTGTCCTTTTGCTCCAGGTTGGTTTCCTGCTCTAGGTAGCCCACCTGGCAGTCCTTTGCGTACTGGACCTGGCCGGCGTCGGGGCTGTCGATGCCCATGATGATCTTGAGCATGGTGGTTTTGCCGGCGCCGTTGGGGCCCACGAGCGCGAAGCGCTCGCCGGGGTTGATCTGGAAGGATGCGCCGCTAAAGAGGACGCGCGCGCCGAAGCTTTTTTCGATCTTGTCGACCAGGAGGATCATGGTGCCGCCTTTGACCTTGTGTGCCTATATGAAAAAAGGCCCCAACTTGCGTTGGAGCCTCATTCAATGCTCGGGTGGAGACGAGGGGGATCGAACCCCTGACCTCTTGACTGCCAGTCAAGCGCTCTCCCAGCTGAGCTACGCCCCCGTGACGAGGTAGTACTATAGGGGAATGTTTAGCTTGATGCAAGAGATTTTTGTTGAAACTTTTTCTTACGGGTTTTCCTGGGACGGGGCTGAATTGACTGATTTTGCCGAAGTCAAAATCAGTCAATTAACCCACCGTCCCAGGAAAACCCTCATGTAACAAATACGCTATTGCAGTTCCTTGGTGGACGGCTATCTTTGCGGTGGATCGGACTATGTTGCTGATGCCCGTGTCGGCTAACAAGCCTAGGGGGCTGTGGTCTAGTTCCCATTCTAGGCCGTGTTCGCTTACTACCGTCCCAGGGGTAATGGCGATGATGGAGAACGTCTTGCCCTCGGCGCCCTCAATGGTCCAGGATTCGCCTTCGTGCAGAATGCGGGCCGTGGTCTCGTCCTCGGCAATCCAGACGGGGGCGTCTTTGAAGTTGGCTAGTAAGCCTAGGACGCTTAGGGCCATGTCGGGGCGGCCGGCGGTGGCGCAGGGCATCTGTTGCGCCGTGGGCGCAGTTCGCAACCACTTCGGCACCCGGCCAGCAACGGCGGACGGAATCGAGCGCCAACGCCAGATCGGTAAAGTCCTTGTACGGGTCATGGCGCTCAACTTCAAAGTCGGTGGCGGCATCGACCAGTGCGCGACCTGCATCGCTCACCGTGTCGGCATCCCCCACATATACGTCGCAGCCTAGCCGCGCGCTCAGCAGCGCATCGAGCCCGCGGTCCACGGCGACAACGTGGTCGCACTCCCCTGCTAGCCTACGCAACAGATCCGCGCTCGCCACCACGGGCGAGCCACAGACCACTAATACCTTACAAGCCACAGCTCTCGCCTATCCCTCAAACGAAAGCACGCGGGCCAGATCCAGGTCCTCGTAGCTGTCGATAAAGATATCGCAGTTGGCGCGCACATCGTCGCGCTTCATGCGGCCGTGCGGGTCATAGATACCTACACACTTAAAGCCAGCGACCCCAGAGCTCTTAAGGCCAAAGACCGCGTCCTCAAACACCCAGACGCGCTCAAACTTATGCCCATGGCGCTCCTCCAGACGGCGCAGAGCCAGCTCGTACACATCGGGGAACTGCTTGGAGCGTCCCGCCTCGCCCGTCGTGGTAACAAACTCCATGTAAGCATCGAGCCCTGCGCCCGCAAGGGCGGACTGCACCAGCTCGGCCGGTGTGGACGTAGCCACGCACATGGCGATCCCCGCCGCCTTCGCCTGCTTCAAAAATGCCAGGAGCCCCTCGCGCGGCGGCACCTTGGAGTACCCATCAATCAGAATGTCGCTCAGCTCGCGATACAGCTCCTCGCCATTCTCGCCAATGCCCCACGTGTCGTGGTAGGCCTGGCACTCGTCCTCGAGCGACAAATGCTCAAACTGGGCAAAATCGTCGACCGTCACGTCAACTCCGTGGCGGTGCAATAACTCGGGCTGGGCATAGGCCCAAACGGGGGTGCTATTAACCAGCGTGCCGTCGCAATCGAAAATAAAAGCGACATTGGGAGCGGCGGTCTGGGACATAAATGTACCTTTCGATGTCAAATGGTAAACAACCTGCTAAAAACGTTTTACCAAACGTCAAACCAACAATCAAAAAACCCTTATTGGTAAAACTGTCAAGAGTTTTACCATCGCAATTCTGCCAGTGGTCTAAACATGGCGCTTACCGATTAAACGCCGCCCAAAAACCACTTTCCTTCATAAAAGTAACGTACAGGTGTTATCGTAGTTTCTGCCGAAAGTTCCACCGAGCACGCGAGGTGGAACGAATCATAGAACTATCGCCGTCCCTTCGATTCGTGCAGCCTTGGACCTTTCGCATCTAGTCACCAAGGCAACACGCTGCCGCGTCATGATGGGATCAAACGTGAGCGATACAAAGCTAAAGCCAACGGCTAAAAAGCCCGCAACCCGTAAAGCCGCCCCGCACGCACCGGAGCTCACCAAGGACGATGTCTATCTATTTGGCATCGGCACGTGGGAGCGCAGCTGGGAAAAGATGGGCGCGCACCCCGACACGCAGAACCGTACGCGCGGCTGGCGCTTTTGCGTTTGGGCGCCCGATGTAAAGAGCGTACATGTCATTGGCGAATTTAACGACTGGGATGAGGAAGCCAACCCGCTGGTGCCCGTGCATACGAGCGCTATTTGGGAAGGCTTTATTCCTGGCGCAGAACAAGGCCAGCTCTATAAATATTTAATCGAGACCAACGAGGGCGAAAAACTGTACAAGGCCGATCCGTACGCCTTCAAGGCCGAGTGCCCTCCGGGTACCGCTAGCGTGCTGTGGACCCTCGATGGCTACAAATGGAACGACGCCGCATGGCTCAAGCGCCGCGCCGGCCACAACCACATGTCGCAGCCCCTTAACATCTACGAGGTGCATATTGGCTCGTGGAAGCGCCACGGCGACGCGCCGCAGGGCGAGCCGGACGAGTATGGCAACTATCCCGGCCCCATGGATCCCTTCCCCGCGCAGCGCGGCGAGTTTTACACCTACGACGACCTGTCGGTGGAGCTCGTGGACTACGTGCGCGACATGGGCTATACGCATATCGAGGTCATGCCGCTCATGGAGCATCCCTTCGATGGCTCCTGGGGCTACCAGACGACCGGCTATTATGCCGCCACTTCGCGCTATGGCGACCCGCAGCAACTCATGCACTTTATCGATGCATGCCACGAGGCAGGCATCGGCGTGATCATGGACTGGGTGCCCGGCGGTTTTTGCGCCGACTCCCACGGCCTTGCCACCTTTAACGGCCACATGCTGTTTGAGCACGAGATTCACCCCAACTGGGGCACGCACAAGTTTGACTTCGCCCGCGGCGAGGTCCGCTCCTTCCTGGTCTCCAACGTGCTGTACTGGCTCGAGAACTTCCACGTTGACGGCATCCGCATGGATGGCGTGTCCAGCATGCTGTACCTCAACTTTGGCATCGACGATCCGGGCCAAAAGAAGTTCAACAAGTACGGAACTGAGGAGGACCTGGATGCCAGCGCGTTTATCCGCCAGGTCAACTGCGCCGTGGAGGCCCACTACCCCGACGTGATGATGATGGCCGAGGAGTCCACCGCGTGGCCGCTCGTGACCTACCCGCCGCAGGACGGCGGTCTGGGCTTCCACTACAAGTGGGACATGGGCTGGATGAACGATACCCTGCACTACATGCAGACCGATTTTCCGTGGCGCCCCGGCAACCACGGGCTGCTCACGTTCTCCATCATGTACGCCTTTACCGAGAACTTTATTTGCCCGCTGAGCCACGATGAGGTCGTGCACGGCAAGTGCTCGCTCATCGGCCGCATGCCGGGCGACTGGTGGCGCCAGTTTGCCGGCCTGCGCACGCTCGCTTTCTACCAAATGACGCACCCCGGTGCCAAGCTCAACTTTATGGGCAACGAGATTGGCCAGTTTATTGAGTGGCGCTACTACGAGTCCATCCAGTGGTTCCTAACCGAGGAGTACGAGACTCACCGTCATCATCAGGCGTTTATCAAGGCGCTCAACCACCTGTACACCGCCGAGCCCGCCCTGTACGAGCGCGGCTACACCGACGACGGCTTTACCTGGATCGATGCGGACAACTCCAAGCAGTCCATCGTGAGCTTTGTGCGCCAGGGCGAGGACATCGACGACGACCTGGTGATCCTGATCAACTTTGACCCGGCGAGCTACGAGAGCTTCCGCGTGGGCGTGCCGCGCGAGGGCGACTGGGAGGTCATCTTTGATTCCGACCGTCCAGAGTTCGGTGGCAGCGGCTATGCCGGCGAGGAACCCTACACCTGCTCGAGCGAGCCCTATCCCTGGAACGGGCAGATGGACTCCATTGAGATTAAGGTGCCTGGCCTGGCAGGCGTGGTGCTTAAGCGCCGCGGTCCCAGCAGCTATAAGCCGCCGATGGTCAAGGAGCCCAAGGCTGCGCCCAAGAAGCGCACGTCCTCGGTGAAGCCTAAGCCTGCAGCTGCCAAGAAGGCTCCCGCCAAGGCCAAGGCTGCGACGACCAAGGCCAAGGCCAAGGCTGCCGCAAAGCCCGCTGCTAAGGCCGCAGCCAAGAAACCGGCTGCCAAAAAGGCCGCTACCAAGGCCAAGTCTGCTTCTGTTAAGCCGTCTGCCAAGGATGCGTAACAAAACCGTTACAGCTGTAATTACCCGCCCCGACGGGGCGTAGGATACAAGTCATAACCGTTCCGGGAGAAACATCCCCGGGGGAAAGGAACGTATGAATAAGATCTTCGACAACAAGCAGGAGTTTACCGAGCTCTATCGCGATGCCGTCATGAGCATTAGCGGCAAGAGCGTCGAGGCCGCCAGCGACCTGGACCGCTTTAACGCGCTGGCCAAGCTCGTGGCCGAGAAGGCCCGCACCGTTGCCACCAAGAGTGACGCCCGCGCCACCGCCGAGGGCAAGAAGCGCGTGTACTATTTCTCGATCGAGTTTTTGATCGGTCGCCTGCTCGACAACTACCTGCTCAACTTTGGCGTGCGCGACATGGTCGCCGAGGCGCTCGACGACATGGGCTTTGACCTGTCCGTCATCGAGAACCAGGAGCCCGATCCGGCTCTGGGCAACGGTGGCCTGGGCCGTCTGGCAGCGTGCTTCCTGGATTCCATGGCAGCCGAGGGCATTGCCGGCTATGGCAACGGCATGCGCTACCGCTACGGCCCGTTTTAGCAGGAGATTGTCAACGGCAGCCAGGTCGAGGCCACCGACGAGTGGCTCACCCACGGCTATCCCTGGGAGGTCCGTCGTCAGGACAAGGCCGTGACCATCAAGTTTGGTGGCCATGTTGAGGGCTTTGAGGAGAACGGCCGCACGTTCTACCGCACGGTGGACACGCAGGACATCCTGGCTGTCCCTTATGACATCCCCGTGGTGGGCTATGCCGGCGAGACCGTCAACAAGCTGCGCGTCTGGGCCGCCGAGCCGGTCGAGGAGCACTTTGACCTTGAGGCATTCAACCGCGGCGACTACGCCCTGGCCGACGCCGAGCGCGCCGAAGCCGAGGCCATCAGCGCCATCCTCTACCCCAACGACGCCGGCGAGCACGGCCGTCTGCTGCGCCTGAAGCAGGAGTACCTGTTTGTTTCGGCCGGTATCTACAGCCTGCTCGACACCTTTGAGAAGGAGCACGGCGCGAACTGGGAGCTGCTGCCGCAGTTTGTGGCCATCCACACCAACGATACCCACCCCGCCATGTGCGGCCCCGAGCTCATGCGTATCCTCATCGACGAGAAGAAGCTCGAGTGGGACGACGCCTGGAACATCGTGACGCAGGTCGTGAGCTACACCAACCACACCATCCTGCCCGAGGCCTTGGAGAAGTGGCCTATCGGCACGTTCTCCAAGCTCCTCCCCCGCGTGTACCAGATCATCGACGAGATCAGCCGTCGTTGGCACGAGTCGTTCGACACCACACAGGAGGGCTGGCAGGAGCGTCTGCGCCAGACCGCCATCCTGTGGGACGGCGAGATTCGCATGGCCAACCTGTCCGTGATCTGCAGCCACAGCGTCAACGGCGTGGCCAAGATCCATTCCGACATCATCAAGAAGATCGTGCTCAAGGACTTCTATGCCCTGACGCCCGAGAAGTTCAACAACAAGACCAACGGCATCTCGCACCGTCGCTTCTTTGCCGAGGCCAACCCCACCTACGCCAAGCTCGTGACCGAGGCCATTGGCGATGGCTGGCTCAAAGACGCCTTTGAGCTTGAGAAACTCAAGGAGTTTAAGGACGACACCGAGTTCCTGAAGGCCGTGGGTGCCTCCAAGCGCGCCAACAAGGAGCGTCTGGCCGCCTACGTTAAGGCCGAGACCGGTCTGGTTATTGACCCCAACACCGTCTTCGATGTCCAGGTAAAGCGCTTCCACGCCTATAAGCGCCAGCTCATGAACATCATGAAGGTGATGGACATCTACAACCGTCGCATCGCCGACCCCAACTTCCACGTGACGCCGACGACCTTCATCTTTAGTGGCAAGGCTGCCTCGAGCTACACCTTCGCCAAGGAGACCATCCGCCTCATTAACTCCGTTGCCGACGTCATCAACAACGATGCCCGCGTCAACGAGGTCATGAAGGTCTGCTTTATCCCCAACTTCCGCGTGAGCAACGCCCAGCTCATCTACCCCGCCGCCGAGATCTCGGAGCAGATCTCCACGGCCGGCAAGGAGGCCTCGGGCACGTCCAACATGAAGCTCATGATGAACGGCGCCATTACGCTGGGCACCCTCGACGGCGCCAACATCGAGATCGCCGACCTGGCCGGCCGTGAGAACGAGGCCATCTTTGGCCTGACCGCTCCCGAGGTCGAGCAGCTCTGGGCATCCAACAACTACTTTGCGTGGGATACCCTCAACGGCGACCGCGAGCGTCTAGGCCGCGTGATGGACGAGCTCAAGGACAACACCTTTGCCGGCCTTTCGGGCAACTTCGAGAGTATCTACAACGAGCTCATGAACAACAACGACCCCGACCTGGTCATGGCCGACTTCCGCAGCTACGTTGATGCATGGGAGAACCTCACGGGCAGCTACGGCGACCAGGAGACCTGGAACCGCAAGGCCCTGCTCAACACCGCCTCGAGTGGCTGGTTCTCGTCCGACCGCACCATTCGCGAGTATCGCGACGAGATCTGGCACGCATAAAGCGCGCAAGCTCCCTTTGCCGCACGGCATTACTCGACGGGCGTGACAGTGCGCCGCGCCCGTCGCTAATGGGTTAGGAACATCGATGACAGAAGGAGAAATCGATGAGTAAGAAAGAATGCATCGCGATGCTCCTCGCAGGAGGACAGGGCAGCCGATTGGGGGCACTCACCCAAAAGATCGCCAAGCCGGCGGTTAGCTTTGGTGGTAAGTTCCGCATTATCGACTTTTCGCTCTCCAACTGCTCCAACTCGGGCATCGACACGGTGGGCGTTCTGACGCAGTACCGTCCCTACCTGCTGCATGCCTATGTGGGCTCCGGCGAGGCTTGGGATCTGGACAGCCGCGACGGCGGCGTGTCGATCCTGCCGCCGTACGAGACGCAGACCGGTGGCGCCTGGTATGCGGGCACGGCCGACGCCATTACGCAGAACCTCGACTACATCAAGGCCAACGACCCCAAGTACGTCCTGATTCTTTCGGGCGATCACCTGTATCGCATGGACTACCGCAAGATGCTCAAGACGCACATTGAGAACAACGCCGACCTCACGGTGAGCGTTATGCCCGTGCCGTGGGAGGAGGCCAGCCGCTTTGGCATCCTGACCACCGACCCCGAAGACGGCCGCATCACCAAGTTCACCGAGAAGCCCGAGAAGCCCGATTCGAACCTCGCGTCCATGGGCATCTACATCTTCTCGGCCGACGTGCTGATCGAGGCGCTCGAGGAGGACGCTCTGGACCAGCGCTCGAGCCACGACTTTGGCAAGGACATCATCCCCAAGCTGCTCGGTGAGAACAAGCGCCTGTACAGCTACGAGTTCCACGGCTTCTGGAAGGACGTCGGCACCATCGCCAGCTTCCATGAGACCTCGATGGACCTGCTGGGTAACAACCCCGAGTTCGATCTGTTCGACAAGAACTTCCCCATCATGTCCAACATCACCACGCGTCCGCCGCACTATATTGGCCCGGACGGCCGCCTAGACGACTGCCTGGTCTCCAATGGCTGCAAGATCTACGGCACCGCTCGCCACTCGATCCTTTCGACCGATGTCATCATCGAGGAGCGCGCCGTGGTCGAGGACTCCGTGCTGCTGCCGGGTGCGCACGTTAAGAGCGGCGCGCACATCTGCCGCGCTATTTTGGGCGAGAACTCCACGGTCGAAGAGGGCGTGAAGCTCGGCTCTGTCGATACCACCAAGGATACGGCCGTCGTTGGAAATGACGTCGTTATCGGGAAGGGGGAATGATCCGATGATCAATCGTAAGGCCATCGGTTATATCACCGCTAACTACTCTTCGACCTACGGCAGCGTGCTGCTCAAGGATCGCCCCATCGCGTCCGTTCCGTTTTTGGGCCGCTACCGCCTGATCGACTTCCCGCTGTCCAACATGATGAATGCCGGCATCAAGACCGTCGGTGTCGTCATGCCGGGCAACTACCGTTCGCTGATCGACCACGTGGGCTCGGGCAAGGACTGGGGCCTGGACCGCAAGAAGGGCGGTCTGTTCATGGTGCCCGGCAACGCGTATGGCACCACCAAGGGCGGCATGCGCTTCCTGCTGCGCGACATCATCTCCAACAAGACGCTGTTCCAGCGCTCGGAGAAGCCCTATGTCGTGATGATGGGCACCAACATCATCTTTAACATGGACCTCAACACCATCATCGAGGCGCACGAGAACTCTGGTGCCCAGATGACCGTGGTGTACTGCAAGGCCACGCGCAATGTCGAGGACGAGACCAAGCTCGAGATTAACGAGAACGGCCGCCTGACGGGCGTGAGCGCCGGCGTCGTGTACGGCGACAACGCCTCCATGGACTGCTGCATCGTCAACCGCGAAACGCTGCTCGAGATTATCGACCACTACCAGGCCGCCGACTATCTGGACCTGCTCGAGGCACTCCAGGGCGACTTTGGCAACATCGACGTATGCAGCTACGAGTACAAGGGCGAGGTCGTGGGCGTGTTTAGCGAGAAGTCGCTGTATCGCCGCAGCATGGACCTGCTCGACCAGACCGTGGCCGACCAGCTCTTCGATCCCGAGCGCCCGATCCTGACCAAGGCTCACGACGTGCCGCCTTCGCGCTATGCGACCGGCAGCCACGCCTGCAACTCGATTATCTCGGCCGGTTGCATCATCAAGGGCACCGTGCGCAACTCGATCCTGTCGCGCGGCGTCGTGGTCGAGGAGGGCGCTTCGGTGACCAACTCGATCATCAACCAGAGCTGCATCATCAAGAGCGGCGCCCGCGTCGAGAATGCCATTCTGGACAAGAACAACGTGGTTCCCACCAACACCGAGCTTCGCGGCACGCCCGAG
This sequence comes from uncultured Collinsella sp., assembly GCA_900542235.1. Classification (GTDB taxonomy): domain Bacteria; phylum Actinomycetota; class Coriobacteriia; order Coriobacteriales; family Coriobacteriaceae; genus Collinsella. Next base: position 1,704 of record UQNB01000023.1, on the reverse strand, counting down.
AACATCCTGGTGCTGGGCAAGGCTCCGTTAACTTCCGACACCACCATCGTACGTTAACGTTGGCACCGCAACATCGCTCGTAACAAGTAGAATAGCCGCCCGGTTAGCGCCAGGCGGCTATTCTCGAATTGCAACATGGGAGACAATATGGCAGATTCCAGCAAAAAGATGCAGATCGTGTTTGCCTCGGCCGAGTGCGCACCGTTTGTAAAGACCGGTGGCCTGGGCGACGTGGCAGGCTCGCTGCCTGCGGCGCTTGTGCGCGCCGGCGCCGAAGTTATCGTGATGGTGCCCAAGTACGCCACCATCAAGGACGAGTACAAGGCGCAGATGGAGCACTTCTCCGACTTTTACGTGAGTCTGGGCTGGCGCAACGAGTACTGCGGACTCGAGAAGCTCGAGCACGACGGCGTCACCTATATGTTCATCGACAACGAGCGCTACTTTGCGCGCGACTATCCGTACGGCTTCTTTGACGACGGTGAGCGCTTTGCGTTCTTCTCCAAGGCCATCACCGAGAGCCTGCAGCACCTGCCGGCCGGCTTTGAGTGCGACATCCTGCATTGCAACGACTGGCAGACGGCACTGGCACCAGTGTTCTTACGCGAGTTCTACCAGGGCCTGCCGCTGTACGACCGCGTCAAGACCGTGTTCTCGATCCACAACGTGGCGTTCCAGGGCCAGTTTAGCGACACCGTGATGGAGGACATCCTGGGTGTGGCGCATATTCCGGCGGCCGCCTCGCAGCTGCGCTGCGACGCCTGCAGCATCAACTACATGCTGGGCGCGCTGCACTATGCCGACGCCATCACAACGGTGAGCCCCACCTATGCGGGCGAGATCCAGACACCCGAGTTTGGCGAGGGCCTGGACGGCGTGCTGCGCGAGCGTTCCTACGCGCTGCAGGGCATTTTGAATGGCATTGACGTGGCGGGCTTTGACCCGGCAACCGACAAGCGCATTGCCGCCAACTACACGATTGACGATCGTTCCGGCAAGGCCGTGTGCAAGGCCAAGCTGCAGGAAGAGCTAGGCCTCGAGGTTCGCGACGACCGTCCGCTCATGGTGATGGTCACGCGCCTGACGCGCCAGAAGGGCATGGACCTGGTCATGTACGCGCTCGACCGCATCCTGTCCGGCGGCGTTCAGGTGGCCGTGCTGGGCACAGGCGACCGCGACTACGAGGACGGCCTGCGCTACTTCCAGGACAAGTACCCTGGCACCATGGCCGCGCGCATCGAATTCGATCCGGCACTGTCGCAGCGTATGTACGCCGCCGCCGACATGTTCCTGATGCCTTCGAAGTTTGAGCCCTGCGGTCTGTCGCAGATCATCGCCATGCGCTACGGCACCCTGCCCATCGTGCGCGAGACCGGTGGCTTGAAGGACACCGTGATCCCGTATAACGAGTTTACCGGCGAGGGTACGGGCTTCTCGTTTAGCAACTTTAATGGCGACGAGATGGGCGACGCGGTCTTCCGCGCAGCGCGCCTGTTCTGGGATAACCGTGAGGCATGGAACCAGCTGGTCACGCAGGCCATGAGCCAGGACTTTAGCTGGACGCGTTCGGCCGATAAGTATCTGGACCTGTACTTCTTTATGCACCCGGAGATTGAGAGGCCGGCGGGTGTGGAGGCTGCGGCCGAGAAGGCTGAGGCCGAGCCCGAGGTTGTGGCTGAGGCCGAGCCGGTTGTTGAGGCACCC